>NZ_JBICJO010000025.1:0-30279 GCF_043103185.1 Shewanella sp. YQ_9 | reverse complement strand
CAAGCTAAAAGTTCTAAGTTAGTACTGGCCGAGCTTCCAGCCACGGTGTAGCCCATCACCTGCGGTGCGCTTTTCGCACAGGCGATCCTGTGACACGGCGAGAGTTGCGCAGCAACATGCTTTCGAGCGCGAGTCATGGATGACGAGCTGGCCGTTAAACCAGGGATGTTGTTGTGAATACGTCCATGTAGCCTCGACGAAAACGTCCCTGTTTTCGACGGTCACAGTTTCGCCTGTGCCTGGAATTAGGTGTATGTCTGCGGGCATATAGGTAACTTCAAACAAGTTAGTTCTCACAGAATTGCACCAATTCCCCCTTCGGAGCCGCCGCTGGCGTTGTTGCAAATTGGCGTAGCCGAGACAGGGATGTCGAGGCTCGAAGGTCGAGCAAGGCGAATGTTGCGAAGCAACAAGTTCATGAGCGCGAGCCAAGGAAGGCGAGCTGGCCCTTATGCATGGATGCATTTGGCGAGTCCTGAGTGTAGCCAATTTGTTTCATAAGCCAGCGGGGATTTCGGCTACGTCGGGGTGTCCTTGGGGATGCAAGGGGCTTTGGACAAGCAAAGCCCCTTGCCCGGTGTGGTTTGGCGAGTGTCGCGTAGCGACTGGCTACGAGCGAGAGCCAGGGATGGCGAACTGGCCGTTGTGCATGGATGCATTTGTTTCACGACCTTAGGCCGCTGGCACTACGGCCAGCAGAGCTTTAAGCTCAAAATAGCCAAATAACCTAAGTTGAACTTCCAGCAACTGATGTCTCTCATTGCCTGCCGCGGGCTTATGCACAGACGAGCCTGTGACACAACATGAACACGTCCCTGTTTCGACAGCCACAGTTCCGCCATTTCAAAAGACTCAGTTCCACTACCCGCTTCCCCCAAGCCGCTGCTTGGAGATCATTTAGCCATCCAAAAGCCTTCAGCTTATGTTCATCAAAGGCCACTTATTCTGAAACCACTGATGGGGAATTGCATCGCAAGGCCTCAGTTAGCTCACTTGCCAGGCTGGTAACCATACCGGCCTAAAGGAGGCAACCATGAACAAGCTGAAAATCTGGCTGCAGCACAGTGTGCTTATCCTGTGTCTGTTTGGCCTGCCAACTACGGCGCTGCAGGCCGCCGAATCCGGCAGTGATATCCGGGAACCCGAGCTGATGCAGCTGCTCTCCCCTATCGCTCTCTATCCGGACACCTTGTTGACCCATATGCTGATCGCCTCAACCTATCCACTGGAACTGGTGCAGGCACAGCGCTGGCGCAAACAGCGCAGCCATTGGAGCAATGAACGCCTGATGGCCGAAGCCGAGAACCAGGATTGGGATCCCAGTGTGATGGCGCTTATCGCCTTTCCGGAAGTGTTGAATAGGATGAGCACAGATCTGGACTGGACCGCCCGTTTGGGCGAAGCCTTTATCGCCGATGAAGGCCGGGTGATGGATGGGATTCAAACCCTGAGACAAGCTGCCTGGGATGCCGACTCATTAAATGACCTGGGTAACCTCAACGCCAGACGCGACGAACGTCAGATAGTGATAGCACCGACCCGCACCGAGGTGATCTATGTCCCTTACTACGACAGTCGCCGTGTCTATGGCCACTGGCACTGGAGCAGCTATCCGCCTATCTATTGGGACCCTTTCCCCGGATATGTACGCTACCACTCCAGTCCGTTTTACTGGCGCAGTGCCGGGGTTAGCATTTCATTTAACTTCTTCTTCAGCGCTTTTCATTGGCATGACAGAGTGATCTGGGTCGATTATCGCCACAAACACTATAATCACTACCGGCCAAGACTGGCCTATAGCCAGGGAGCCCAGCGCTGGAGCCATAACCCGCACCACAGACGTGGCGCCCATTATCGTCACCCTGGGCTGCAACAACGCTACAACAAGGCGGTATACAACAAGCCGCACAAGCGTTATGAATCCCAGGCCCGCAGCTTCAACCATAGCCAGAGGCTGCATCAGGACAGAAACAAGCAACAAAAGCAGTTGCAGCATGAGCTAAAAAAGCGCAGGGAACACAATAGCCGCGAATGGCGCGCCGGTGACAAGAGGGAAAAGATGCATAAGGGCAAGCCACAAAAGGTTCGCCAGCTGTCACAGCAGCCGTCATATAGGAGTGCCAGTAGCAGTGCCAACGCCGTCGACAAAACGATGCGGGTTAAACATCAGGCCAGAGACAGGCAGTTGCAACAGGCAGATAAACAACAGCAGCCACAGAGACACTATCAGCCTCAGAGTCAATCGAAGGTGCAGCATCAGCAGCGAGCTCAGCCACAGCGCCATCAGGCGGAGCGACGCCAGCCCAACCGTGCTCAGGAGCACAGACAACGTGCAATGCATCAACAAAGAGAGCGTTGAGCAAAGAGAGCGTTGAAAAAGCCGGGTTAAAGTAGCACTTGCCCTAAAGTGAAAACGAATGAAAAAGACAGGTCCAGCACTGGCCTGTCTTTTTGGGTGTAGTTGTATGACTCAGATAAAGCCGCTCAGACGGCTCTGTCGTCGTACAAGTCGATTTGAGTCAGCGCTGCCACTTCTTCGATATAGGCACGCACTCTGGCCGGGAATACCAGCCCCTTGACCATGGTCAGGTTTCTCAGACCGGGGAACAGGTTGATATCATCAATACTCAACTTATTGCCCCGCTCCGACGGCAATTGCAGCCAGTCGAGCTGCGGCCAACACTTAGCCAGCCCCTCAAGATAATCGGCCGTTTGCGCAAGCGCTTGCTCGAAAGACATCTCTATCATGGCGCTCTTGTTTTGGGTAAACCAGGCAATCGCCTCTTGGCTGCCAAATTCGGGCAGACCGAGCAACACACTGCGGGGATAGAGCAAGCGACTGCTGAAATAACCGGATGCCTCCTGCCATTGGCTGACAGCATCGGCCTGGCTGGCAAGGGTAATGACCGGCTTACCATCCAGATTATCCAGATAGCTGACGATATCCAGGCTCTCGGCCATGAAGCTGCCATCGGCTTTTTGTAAAATGGGCACCATATTGGCACCGACCATAGCTATTCTGGACTCCACATCATGGTTTTGCAGATAGACCCGCTCCACCGGCAACGCCTTAAGCCCCACCAGCATCATAGCCTTGACGCAATAGGGACAATGGTCAAACACAAAAAGCTTCATCAGTACTCCTTAGCTTCCTTGGAACTGTCAGGACCATCAGCATATCCTCCGAGGCCAGAAACAGGCAACTCCTGACTGGCCGGCGGTGCAAACAGCAAACGCCAACGCTGCCTGAAACTAAGGCCGGGGCGGCTCACTTCCGCCAACATATCGCGCCACTCGGCAAAGGTGACTGTCACAGGATTAAAGCTGTTCACCGGCTTGGTAATACCATAGCGCACGGTTTCCCGCTCCGGCTCAAAGCTGCCGAATAATCTATCCCAAATGATCAACACCCCGGCGTAGTTCTTATCTATGTACTGAGGATTACGGCCATGGTGCACCCTGTGGTGGGACGGCGTGTTGAATATCCACTCCAAGGGCCCAAGACGTTTGATGGCCTGGGTATGGACAAAAAATTGCAGTCCCAGATTAAGCAGCACCACAAATACCACCCAGTTGGGATCGAAGCCTATGATCACCAAGGGCAGCCAAAACAGCCACATGCCCGCCAATGGGTACATCAGGCTCTGACGAAAGGCGGTGGAAAAATTCATGTTTTCCGAGCTGTGGTGCACTACATGGGCGGCCCACATCCAGCGGCATCTGTGGCTGGCCCGGTGGAACCAGTAATAGCAAAAGTCCTGCCCCAGCATCAGCAGCACAAAGGTCCAGCCATTCATCTCAATGTCGAACAAACGCCAGCCGAATAACCACAAATACAGTTTGGCCAGCAGTAACCCTGTAAGAATATCGGCGCCCTGGTGCATGCCAGCCAGCACAAAGTTACAGAAAACCTCCGCCGGTCGATAGCGGGCATTCTCAGGCAAACGTCTGAGGCGGTCACCGAAAAACCACTCCAATGCCATACAGATGAAGAACAGCGGCGCCAATACCAGCAGCAGCCATTCAGGGTGGGAAATAAGTAAATTGAAATCCATTTTTATTCCTTTTATTCCAGCTCACCACTTGGCAAAGTGATCTTCTGTCAGGCCGCTCTGCTGCACCAGCTCATGGCGCTTGCCCAGGGAGTCTTTGACCCAACCGGAAAACAGCCCGGTATACTGGCGAAAATTGCTTTTAAGCAGCCCCAGGTTGAGCCTTTCGCTGCGGCACCCCAAGGGCGAAAATGCCAACTCCAGATCGCCGCGCTCAGACCAAACTCGCCATTGGCCGTCTGATGCTGCCATGCGGTCAAACTCAAAATGCACCGGCGACAGCAAATGCCTGGCACCATCAACCCAGAGCACGTTTTCACAAGAGCCGGTTTCGTTGACTCCGGCCGCCAGGTTTAGCCCCAACCCCTTACCCTCAATATCGGCATTGATAGAGGCCCAGCGCCAACTAGTTTCCCGGCGCATAAAGCCTGCGGAAAAGTCATAACCGGCTCTGGCATGCAGCAGCGGCTGGGGTTCATGATTGAAGGACAACTGGCCGGAGACCTTGAGGGCATTGTGTTTCTGGGTATAGGTCCAACCGCTGTAACCGGTTGGACTGCAAAGCGCCATCGGCAAGCTGAGCGGTTCGGGAACCAAGGTCAGTTCCCCTTCGAGTGGCATTCCCTGTAGTTTAAGATCCAGACTCAGTTGCCATTGTCCCTGCTCACGCCGAAAGTGAATGCCGCCCATACGGCTCTCCCCCTGCCATGGCGAACGGCTCAGGTTAAAACCAGCGGGTGGCCGCAGCAGATTCTGCTGGTACATGCGACGACTCTGCACATCAAACAGATAACAGAAACCACTGCCAAGATAGGCGATATCCGCCAAGGCAACGCCCAGCATCCATCTGGGACTGTTAAGACCAATAAACTCAAACTGCTTATAACTGCAACGCTGTTTCAGGCGTGAAACCCTGCGGTCCATCTCATTGAACAGCTGAAAGTCTGCCAATCCCAGGCTTTTTGGCGGCCCGTCGAAATGACCAAACAGAGGCCGGCCGTGAACATCTATCAAAGAGTCAGGTGCCGCCTGAGTTGCAACCCCGGATTGAGTCGTCGGCAAAGGCCCGGATTTCAATTCCAACATATTCCCAACAGGTGTTTTTAGAGCAATAACTTGACTCTACCCTGTCGCCGTCGGAGATTGAAGTCTTGAATGTTACAAAAATGAAAAAACCCCGCTATACGGGGCTTTATCCGGTTTACTGTGTCATTCAGAAACGGTAACTGAGGCCGACGAATACCCCTTGATAGTCGAAGTTATCCGTCTTCAGATACACGTATTCAGTATTGATACCCAGATTGTTGCGGAAACGATATTCCCAACCGGCTGCCGCATGCAGGCCATTTTCAGTGTCATTGAAGCCGGCGCCGTCTTTGGTATATTGATATTCAAGTTTAACCCTGGCAGCACCCAGCTTGGCATAGAAGCTGTTGCGCTCGGTAAAGCCCCAGCGGCCATAAAGAGACACTCTCGCCGCCTCGAAGCTATCCATCTGTAACTCGGTAATGCCGGAGGTAAAGGCATGGACTATACCGGCGTCGGACCAAAGGTAACCCGCTTCAACACCCCAGTTTGGCGTGAAATGATAGCGATAATAAAGCTCTGTGCCCCAGCTGTCTGAGCTGTCGTTGTCTTCGGCGTTACCGGCATCGGGATTGAAGCGGCTGATGTCATCATCATTCTGCACTCCAAGGCCTATACTGCCCCCGATAACATGTTTGCCTTCTGCGGCGTTGGCTGCCGGTGCCATCAAGGTCGGCGTCACCAGTGCAGCAGCCAATATAACGTACTTCATACGATTCCCCCATGATTTATAAGTGTTTTACGCGCGGATATTGCGCTTCGCTGTCTGAACCCTGACTGAACCAAAGTCGGTTATCTGCCATTGCCAGATGCTGGAAGCCAAACTCAAATCTGGTTATCCTGATGCCACCTTTTTTACAGCTTCGGATTTTTATGAAACGGCTTGCTACCTTGATGCTGGGGTCGGCGCTGCTCTTTGGCTGCGCCAGTCATACCCCCAACTTTATTGCCCTGAGCCCTGAACTGCCTGCGGTCACGCCACAGACTTCGCTGGAGCCTGCTCTGGCGCTGCAAACCCTGGATACCCGCACCGCCAACTTTATTGTGCGCTTCAATGAAGATGGCAAAGCCGCACGTCTGGTCAGCCCGGCCGAGCCCCCCAGGGCCCAATTGGATCAACTGTTCCGCCAAGGTTTTGCCAAGGCCGGATACCGAATCGATCCCGCCAGTGGGAAAGAGGTACAGTTGCAGCTGATTGAATTGCTCACAGATGTGGATGAATCCAGCTTCGGCTTCGAAGCCAAAACCAATGTCAGCATCAATCTGCTGGCGAAAAACAGCAGCCATACCCTGACCAAGCGTTATAAGGCCAAGGGGCTGCTCAAGGGGCCATTCAGTGCCGACTTCGCCTCGCTGGAACTGGACATGAACAAGCTGATCACCCAGTTGAGCGGCGAAATACTCAACGACCCCGAGCTGCACAGCTTTTTGCAGCAGTAATTTATTAGGCCGGTCTGTGACTCACAAGCCGGCCCGTCTGCAACACTATGATAAGGAATCAGGTCATGAGCCGATGGATACTCGCAGCCGTATTGATGCTGACCAGTCAGCTGGCGCTGGCATTGGATATACAAAAAGACAATCTCTACCCCCAAGTGGAATTTGATACCAGCATGGGCAAAATCGTGGTCGAGCTCGATCGCACCCGGGCGCCCATCACTGTGGACAACTTTCTCACCTATGTGGTGCGCGGCGACTACAACAACACATTGTTTCATCGCATTATTGCCGATTTCGTGGTTCAGGGCGGCGGCCTCAGCCCCAAGTATGAAGAACTGCCTTCAGACAAGCCGATAGTCAATGAGTCGGGCAACGGCCTATCCAACAGCCTAGGCACTATAGCCATGGCCAGAGAGAATGCCCCCCATTCGGCCACCCGCCAGTTTTACTTCAATGTGGCCGACAACAAAAAGCTCGACCCATCCTCCAGGCGCTGGGGCTATGCCGTATTCGGTGAAGTCAGCCAAGGGCTTGAAGTTCTTCAGAATATGGCGCTGGTAGAGACAGGCACCAACAGCACCTTGGGTTGGCCCGATGTGCCGGTTACCCAGGTTTTGTTGAAGAAAGCCACACTTCTGCCCAGAAATTAACCCCAGGCACGGCTCAGTATCAAAAAGCTGTCTATACTGAACCTGGCAAACATAAGGAGGCGATCTGATGACCCCGGAAGAGTTCATCGATGTGAAAGCGCCCCAACTGGCTCATTACGGCAAAGCATTCTTGAGCGACAAGCTGGAATTTAATGAAGTCAGATTGTATCTGTGGGATACCCTGGAAGAATGGCATCAGCTGAACTTGCAGGGGGAAGCGCAAACGGATGTCGAACGCGTATTTTGGCACTTGTTGTACGCCTTCGATAAATGGCCCGATTGGGTATTGCGCGGTAACCAGTTTTTGCGCCAGCAACTGGACGACTGCTGTGAATACCTGTTCGGTGGTGGCCCCATACCCGAAGGCTGTATCGGCGTCAGGCCCTGAGACAGACGTTAAGCTACCCCGCCCGGGTGACACTTTAATGACACGGGCGACCAATCCCCGGCTTTGCCGGGGATTTTTTATTGGGCAAACACCCAAGCACGCCTTGAAGTCGCAGGCGCGGGCTTTTACTCTAAGGCCTTTGACTCTCACCAAGCCGTGCCATGCCTCAATCTTTTTTTGCCAGCACCCGAGACGCCCTGAGTATCTATTTCCACAAGCGGGTACTCATCTTATTGCTGCTCGGTTTTTCCGCCGGCCTGCCGCTGATGCTGGTATTTTCCACCCTGTCTTTCTGGCTCAGGGAAGCCGGGGTAGACAGGGCCGCCATTGGCTATTTCAGCTGGGTAGCCTTGATCTATGCCTTCAAGTGGGCCTGGTCCCCCCTGGTCGATCGCATGCCCCTGCCTTTGTTCAGCCAACTCTTTGGCCGCCGCCGCGGCTGGATGCTGTTCTCCCAGCTATTACTGATAGCCGCCATTTTAGGAATGGCCGGCAGTGACCCCATGGAAGATCTCACCCATCTGGCACTCTTTGCGCTAATGGTGGCCTTTTCCTCCGCTACCCAGGACATAGTGGTCGATGCCTTTCGTATCGAGTCGGCGCCGGAGAAAATGCAGGCGGCACTGGCCGCCGCCTATCAGGTGGGCTATCGCAGCGCGATGATCATAGCCACAGCAGGCTCACTGACTATCGCCGCCTGGGTTTCTCCCACGCCGGAAAGCTATGATCTCCAGAGCTGGCAAACCGCCTATCTGATAATGGCAGGTTTGATGGGCATAGGCATACTGGCGACACTTTTTGCCAAAGAGCCGGCGGTGGATATCAGCTCGATAGGGGAGGAGGAAGCCAACCTCAGAGACAGACTCAAAGCCAACCTGGCACCCAGACTCTCGGTCTGGGCCGCGCCAGCCAACCTGTTTATCCTGCGCCATGGCAAGTTACTGCTCCTGCTGCTGGGGCTTTATTTCTGTTTTAGCCTGGCTGAACCCTTCACCCAGATACTGCAATCCTACTTTCCGAGTCAGGCCCTGAATACAGATGCAGTCACGCTGGCCACTATGGGGCTCACTCTGCTGCTCTGGTTGCTGATCTTCGGCGTCAAAAGTAAAGACAGGGCTATTCAAGAGCAGGAAGCCAAGCAACTGACCCATGTCGGCACAGATAGGATGGCCGCCTTTATCTCCTGGCTCTACAGCGCCGTGGCCCTGCCCTTTATCGATTTCTTTCGCCGCTACGGCAAGAGCGCGATTCTGATCCTTATGCTGATCTCCTGCTACCGGATCTCGGATATTGTCATGGGGATCATGGCCAATGTTTTCTATGTAGATATGGGCTTCAGCAAGGAGGAGATCGCCACCTTGAGCAAGGTCTATGGTCTGATCATGACCCTGGTGGGCTCGGCATTCGGCGGGGTGTTGTTGGCACGCTTCGGCACCATAAAAATCCTCTATGTCGGCGCCTTCCTGGTGGCCACCACCAATCTGTTGTTCGCCCTGCAGGCCATGGTGGGCTACAACGTGCCGCTGCTGACCCTGGCAATTTCGGTGGACAACTTCAGCGGCGGTATCGCCACAGCGGCCTTTATCGCCTACCTTTCCAGCCTCACCAGCAGTGGCTACAGTGCCACTCAGTATGCGCTGCTGTCTTCAGTGATGTTACTGTTTCCCAAGTTTATTGCCGGCTTCTCCGGCGCCTGGGTCAACGCCTTTGGCTATGTGAATTTCTTTGTCAGCGCCAGCATCATAGGCTTGCCCGTGCTGCTGCTGATTTGGCTGGTGCAAAAAAACAGCCCGCCGAAGCGGGCCGATACTGCTCAAGATACGCTCAAGTCGCAGATTAACGACTAGTCGCGGAAGTTATTGAACTGGAACGGCTGGCCCAGCTCGGCATTGCGGGCCAGCGCCATCACAGCCTGTAAGTCGTCACGCTTCTTGCCTGTGACCCGTACCGAGTCGCCTTGGATTTGCGCCTGCACCTTAATCTTGCTGTCTTTGATCTGTTTTACCAGCTTCTTGGCCACATCGGTCTCGATGCCTTGTTTGAACTTGACCTTCAAAGAGAACATCTTGCCGCTGTGGATCGCCTTCTCATCCACTTCCATCGCCTTGGGATCCACATTACGACGGCTCAGTTGGGTTCTTAAAATATCCACCATCTGATTGCACTGAAAGTCAGACTCTGCCGACAGGGTCACCACAAAGTCCTTATACTCCACCGCAAATTCCACCCCGCGGAAATCGAAGCGGGTATCCAATTCACGTTTGCTGTTATCCACTGCGTTACGCAGCTCAACGGCATCTACTTCTGACACTATATCGAATGAGGGCATTTCATCGCCTTTTACTTATCAGTCAAACCAATAGCGCCAGTCTACCCTAAGTTGAAGCCGAGCTGAATAAATCCAAGTCTGCTGATGACAGCCAGGCTTTATTTTGACTATGATGTTCGCCAAGCTTTCCAACCCTGCGTGATTTGTGATTAACCGACAGCTGCTGTTTAAAATGGCTTTGTTGATTGCCCTGGCGGTGATCAGCTACCTGGTTTTTTCCAAGCCTAACTACCCTCAGAGCATTCCTAACCTGGATAAAGTGGGCCATATCGGCAGTTTCTTTGCCCTCGCCTGGCTGACCTATCTGGCATTTCGCCCCCGCTGGTACTTAATGTTTGCCACCCTGGCCGGCTACGGCATTCTGATAGAGATGGTGCAATCCCGTCTGCCCTACCGCAGTGCCGATATGGCCGACTTTGTCGCCGATATGACCGGAGTCGTACTCTTCTACGTATCTCTCTGGGGTTATCGCAAGTATTTTGGCGCCGCCATGCTGAAGGAGTAACCGGAATGCAGCTAGGGATCCTCGGCGTTGGGGCCATAGGGCAACTGCTGGCGCAGCAACTGGCTGCAGCCGGGCTTGAACCTTGGTTATTACCCAGAGCTAACACCCCGCCATTGGCTGAGCAGGGCGAAGAGCAAGTCTATACCCTGGAGCTTGGCGACCAGAGTCTGCAAACATCGTTTCTGTGCCTGGCGCAGGACTCGAGCAAGCTCAAGCAGCTCGAGCTCTTGCTGGTCACGGTCAAAGCCTATCAGGTTGAAGCGGCGCTGGAGCCTGTGCTGCCAAGACTTCACCCGAATTGTCGCATCCTGCTGCTGCACAATGGACTTGGTCCTCATCAGAGTCTGGCCGCCAAGCTGAATGACCGGCCACTGAGCCTGGGCACGACAAGTCAGGCGGCGCTGAGACTAAGCAGCAATCATATTCGCCAAACCGGCAGTGGCCTGACCCAGATAGGTGACTTAATCGGCGCCCCCATGCCAGAGGTGATGAAAACCGCTCTGCTCAATGCTATTCCCGGCAGTCAGTGGAGTAATGCCATTCTCGAAGCCCTGTGGCAAAAGCTGGCGGTCAATGCCGTTATCAATCCGCTGACCGCCATTCACAGAGTCAACAACGGTGCCCTGGCCGCCCCCGAGTTTGAGGGAACAATCTGCGCCATTCTCGATGAGCTGTTACTGGTGGCCAAGCAGGAAGGCATAGCACTGACGTTCGATGCGCTGCACACAAGAGTCAAGGAAGTGATACGGCTAACCGCCGCCAACTACTCTTCCATGTATCAGGACCTCAAGCACGGCCGCAAGACGGAAATTGACTATATCAACGGTTACCTGCAGCAGCGCGCCGAGCAATATGGGCTCACACTGCCAATCAACAGCGAACTGCTGGCCCAAATAAAGGCGCTTGAATCAAATCTGCTTTAACCACTGGCCGCAGGCCCAGGCAATAAAGTTGGCCCAGGCGTAGCCAAATACCGCGATCAGAACCGCAAGAGGCACCAATGCCTGGCGATAGGCGCTGGTGACCACAGGCGCCGAAGCCGCCCCGCCAAGATTGCACTGACTGGCAATGGCGAGATAACCGAATGGAAGTCTCAACACTCTCGCCGCCAGCAGCAACAAGAAGACATGCACCAGCAACCAGATAGCCCCGATAACAAAGAACCAGGGCAAAGACCAGAGCATACCGATATCCATCTTCAGCCCCATGATAGCCAACATAAGATAAAGACAGGCATTACCGACTCTGTCGGCACCATAGGCCGCCAGCCGCCGCGCCGGTGTCAGCGACAGGAGCACGCTGGCCGTCGTTAACCAGACCACCAGCCAGATAAAGGGAGTATGCAGGTGATAGGCTCTGGCCATAGGCCAGTGGCGGACAATCAGCTCCGCCGTCCAATCGGCGCCCCAGTGTGCCAAGCCGCCCAGCATCAGCGGCAGGCAAAAGATCAATAACCAGTGATGGCTCTGTGCCAGGCGCTGTTCCGGCAAGGGCGTATCCAGCATAGTCGCCTGCGGCTCGCGGCTTCGAAGCCAGCGATTGATTTTGGTCTCGTGGGGCGCCAGCGCCAACAGTATTGCCATCCAGATCCCTGAAAGCACCACATTCACAGTAACAAAAACCGCAAAGATACTGTCACCGGCACCGAACAGTTCTTTCATCGCCATCTGATTGGCGGTGCCACCGACCCAATTACCTGCCAGGGTCGCCATGCCGCGCCAGAGGCTATCCTCCCCCTGCGGCAGCAAGAGCTCAGGCTGTATGTATCCCACCAACCACAGCGCCAGCGGCCCCCCGACAAAGACCCCCAGGCTGCCGATAAAAAACAGTAGCAGCAGCTTACCGCCACAGCGCCAAATACTGCCGATATCCAGCCCCAGCAGCATCAACACCAGACACATGGGCATAAGGTAATCGACGGCAAACTTGGGTAACTGAGAGTCTTTTACCGCAATCAGCCCCATGGTGTTGAGCAGTGATGGCACGAAATAACAGGCCACCATCACCGGCAAGAACCTATAACAGCGACGCCAGAAAGGGCTGTTGAGACCGCTGGTGTAGAATATGCCTCCCAAGATCAGGCAAAGAATGCCAAACAGCTGAAAATCGGTTTGGATCATGCCGGCCGTTGCTCGTCGAACTCGCGTTGATCCAACATAAATTCCAGAAAATTGGCCGGTAAAGGGGCAAGCGCTTCCTCGGCACGGCGGATCACCCAATAGTTACGTTCAAAGTCCCAGCCGGGCAGTTCCAACTCCACCAGATCGCCACGCTCCAATTCGGCATCTATCGCCATAAAGGGCAAGATACTGACCCCATAGCCAGTGGCCGTGGCGCGTTTGATGGCTCCCAGAGTTCCCATGGTGATGGTTTGCGATGGCACAATGCCGACGCTGTGCAGTAACTGCATAGCCCTGACGCGGGCAACCGTCGCGCTTTCATCCAGATACCAGACTTCACGCGACAGGCGCTCGGTATCGACAACCTCTTTAGCCAAGGGGTTATCGGCGCCGCAAACAATGCAGATCCTGTCTCTGAGCCAAGGCTCACAGCAGAGATTGGCCAGCGACGGCTTGGCGTCAACAAAGGCCAGGTCCAGTTCCCGTTCAGAGACCATCCTCTCTATGTGGCTTGAATCTTTGATCATCAAGCGAATTCCTGTGGCCGGAAAACATTGATGGAACACAGGCAAGCGCCGCGATAACACATAGTTTCCCGCAGTTTTACTGGCACCGACCGTCAGTGTGCCACATACGCCACTGGCACTGGCGTGAAATAACTGCTGTACCTGCTGCTCTGACGCCAACATCCCGTTAGCGTATGGCAGCAACAACTCCCCCTGCGGGTTGAGCAGCAAACCTGTCGCACTGCGTTCAAACAGGCGGCACCCCAGCGCTGACTCCAACTCTTTCAGCGCCATACTGACGGCCGGAACCGACATATGCAGCTTCCTGGCAGCACGGGAGATCTGCCCTTCGGCATGTATGCACTTGAATACCAGCAGTTGTTTTAGAGTTATCTTCATCAGGGGAATCGCCGCGGTTTGGGTTGGCGTATTTTAGCAATCCCGTTACCGGGAAAAGTTGATCCAGCCGAGCCTGCGATAAGGCTCGGAAACCAGCTACAAATACTGTGACTCAGAACATGTGTTTCATCGCCAGAGTCACCAGCTTGTCGTCATACTCCGTATAACCTCCTGCGTCGGTAAAATCGCCATCCAGATAGGTGGTTATCAAGCTGAACGTGGTGCTTTTGGAAGCTCGATAGTCCAACCCCAAAGACGCCTGCCAACTGGAGGCATCTGTCACACTGGCTTTATCAGCCAGGCTGGATACCACCTTGCCATTGCCTGAGTTGTCATACAGATATTGCGCCTTGAAACTGTATTGCTGCCAAGGGATCTCCATGCTGGCAAGCAAACTGTTACCACTGAGGTTTTGATATTTCTGCGACTCGGAATGCTGATACATAAACCCCAACTTGGCACCGGCCAAGCGAGCACCGGCAACGGCTCGCACCGCATCCAAGGCATTGAGACTATCGGCATAGGCCAGCGCCAAATACCAAGCCTGTCGTTTCAATTTGGCATCACCCGCTGTCAGGCTCAGTGCATAATTGCCGTTTGAGCCATTTTGCTCCGGCAAGTTATCGGCAAATTGATAGCTCACGCCCAGCTGCACTCCATACCATTTGGGTGAGTAATAAGTAGCTGAATCTCCCAGGCGGTCATTCCCGGCGATAATTTTTGCCATATCACTGGAAGTGATATTGAATAAATCCACCTTACCTTCCGTCTTTTTAAATACAGTATCATTACGACCAAATACCAGTGTACCCAATTGGCTTTCGACACCCAGGTAAGTATTACGGGATTTAAACAGCGAAGAAGTATCAAAGTAGCCGCCGTTATTACCAAATTCCATCACATAAACAATATTGATATTATCGTTGAGTTTTTCTTTACCCTTGACACCGATAAAGGAGGCATAGTTTTCCAGATAAGCACCGTTTTCCTTTCTATCTGACAGCAAACCGCTGTCCGAGTGACTCAGCCCAAGCCAAGCCCGGCCATAAAGGTCAGGTGCAGCCTGGCTGACCAGCGGCAACAGTGAGCAGGTAATTCCAGCAATAATCGTTTTTCTTAGGTTCATCATTTTGTCTCTTTATATTTATGAGTTGAGATATGAGTTAGCGCCGAAATATAGTAAAAACTTTTATACCCATTTGAGCATTGACTGGATCACACACTCATAACAGAGGCATCATTTTCAATTTTATTGAAAATGAATTAAGCGAATTCAAAACCATGAATTAAGAAAACTTGAAACCTATTTCAACAATTAATAACCCGACACCAAACTTGAGCCGCCTCACCTTTTTTTACATTTTATTTGCTCATGCTAATAACGAATCCAATAACAAATATTTTAGGGAGCAATATGAAACTCACTTATCTCAGCGGTCTGCTGGCTTGTTGCCTTTTCGGTGCAGCCGGAGTGCAGGCGGCACCTCAGGATCTAGGCAAATTTCACAGCGACAGCCAGCAAGGCTGCAAAACCTGCCATGTTTCGCCTAACAAGATTGACGACAGCGAGGCCCATGAAAATCAACAGTGCCGCAGCTGTCACGGAGACTACAGCGACCTGAAGAACCCAGCCCTGGAGATAGATCCCCACGGCTCTCACCTGGGTGATATCGCCTGTACCAGTTGCCACAAGGGGCACGAAGCACCCAAATTTTACTGCAATGAATGCCACTCTTTTGAACATAAACCCATGCCCTTTGCCGATGTCAAAGCCAAACCTGCCTGGGACAAAGAATGGGATCAGCAAAAAATTCAGCAGGCTATCGCCGCGGGACCAAAACAAAGCACAGATGTGGTGGTAATAGGTGCCGGCAGTGCCGGCTATAACGCTGCCATCAGCGCCAAACAGGCCGGGGCCAAGGTGGTATTGCTGGAAAAAGCCCCCTTCTCCGGCGGCAACTCCATGCTGGCGGCCGGTGGCTATAACGCCGTGGGTACCAAACAACAAGCTGCCCACAAGGTGGACGACCAAGTGGCCTGGTATGTGGAAGATACGATGAAAGGCGGTCGCTACGCCAACGATCCCAAGTTGGTGCAAATTCTGGCGCAGCAGTCAGCCGATGGTATCAAATGGCTTGAATCCCTCGGCGCCAATATGGATGACCTCAAACGCTCCGGCGGCGCCCGGGTGGACAGGACACACAGACCATCGGGCGGGCTCAGCGTCGGGCCACATATCATAGATGTACTGCGTAAGGCCGCTGACAAAAATCAGGTGGAAACCCGCCTCAATTCACGGGCAGTGAAACTGGTAGTGAATGACGAGCAGCAGATACTCGGGGTAGTGATCCACGGTAAACACTCTGGCTATTACATGTTGGGCGCCAAATCCGTGGTGCTGGCAACCGGTGGCTATGGCATGAACAAAGAGATGATCGCCTACTATCGCCCAACCTTTAAAGGCATGACCAGTTCCAACAATATTACCGCAACCGGCGATGGCATCGAAATGGCCAAGTCCATAGGTGCCAGCATGACAGATATCGACTGGATCCAGGCACACCCAACCATAGGCAAAGACAGCCGCATCTTAATCTCTGAAACCGTGCGCGGTGTCGGGGCTATCATGGTCAACAAGGATGGCAAACGTTTTATCAACGAGTTGACCACCCGCGACCGGGCATCGGATGCCATTCTCAAGCAACCCGAACAGTTTGCCTGGTTGGTGTTCGACAACCAACTGTACAAAAAAGCCAAAATGGTACGCGGCTATGATCACCTTAAGATGTTGAAAAAGGCCGATAATGTAGCCGAGTTGGCCAAACTCACCGGCATGCAACCTAAGGCACTGGAGCAAACGGTGAGTAGTTACAACCACTCTTTCAAAGTCGGTAAAGACAGCGAATTTAACCGTGAAAATATGCCGCTTGATCTGACTCAGGCTCCCTTCTATGCGGTGAAAGTTGCTCCAGGCATTCATCACACCATGGGTGGGGTCGCCATAGATGAGAAAGCCGAGGTACTGAACCTGCAAAGCTGGCCCATCAAAGGCCTGTATGCCGCCGGAGAGGTGACGGGTGGGGTACATGGCTACAACCGTCTGGGCGGGAATGCGGTGGCCGATACGGTTATCTTCGGTCGTATCGCGGGTAAGAATGCTGCCGACAACGCGTTGACCAAATAGGCTCCCTGCAAAGAGTGCCCTCGGCACTCAGAGCCGGCTCGCTCCCGGGCCGGCTCACTCCCCAACACACTAAGGACACACAGATATGAAGCATAAGTTCAAGAGCAAGTTACTGCTGTTGGCCCTGGGCTGTACCCTGAGCTTCGGCAGTTGGGCAGAGACATTGAAAGTGATCACTTCCGGCGGTTTTGCCGGCACCCTGACCGCGATGGAGAAGCAGATAGAACAGGATACCGGGCTGGATTTGATCATCTCCTATGGCTCGTCATCCGGTGGTGCCCATGACTCCATTCCGGAGCGGCTCAAACGCAACGAAGCGTTCGATGTGTTGATCCTGTCCCAAAGCTCACTCAACAAGCTGACAGAAAAGGGCTATGTGCGCAGTGACAGCCACAGGGAGCTGGTGCGTTCCCGCATAGGCATGTGCGTTAAAGCGGGCACAGCCAAGCCGGACATCAGCACAGAGGAAGCTTTTATCAAAGTGCTGCAACAAGCCGATTCAATAGGTTACTCGGCCAGCGCCAGTGGCACTTATCTGGCCAGCAAACTCTGGCCCGAGATGGGGCTGTGGCAGATGATAGAACCCAAGAGCAAAAGGGTTTTGAGTGAAAGGGTCGCCACCGTGGTCGCCAGAGGAGAATTACAGATAGGTTTTCAGCAGATAAGTGAAATACTGCCTATCGCAGGCGCCGAATATGTCGGGCCGATCCCGGACAAATTCCAGAAGGTAACCACCTTCTCGAGCGGCATCACCCAAAGCAGCCTGCAACCTGAAGCAGCCAAACGTCTTATTGACTACCTGGCCTCGGATAAACCTTATGTACTCAGCAGCATACGCCACTCAGGGCTGGATCCTGTGGCAGCAGAGTAAATCATCCCCAAAGCACCAATACCGCGGCCAGGGCAATCAGTACCAGGCCGCCCATATCCTTGACCTTGACCCGCTGCTTGAGCCAAAGGCTGGAGAGCAGCATCATAAAGAAGGCTTCCACCTGCCCGAGCGTTTTCACATAAGGCACGGCCGTGAGCGACATGGCGCTGAACCAACCTATGGAGCCCAGACAACTGCTGATACTGATGGCCAGGGTCAACCTGGGCCTTTGCCAGAGTTTTTTAAGGGTCTCTTTATCTTTGATAAGAAGCCAGGCGAGCAGCAACAAGGTCTGCAGCAAAATAACCAACAAGAGTACCCAGGCGGCGCGGTGAGGAAACGGCAAACCCAGCACCAGACTTGCTTCCCTAACCCAGAGCGAAGTCAGCGCAAAGGCGCTGCCGCATCCCAACCCCAGCAACAGCGTCTTGAAGGACAAGCCTTTGAGCCCGCCGTGGGTACTGAGCAGAAAGACCGCCACTGTACCGACAAGTACCCCCAGCCAGCCGGTGACAGTCAACGCCGTGCCGAAGAACAGACTGCCGAGCACGGCCGCGACCAAGGCTTCACTCTTGGCCAGCCCGGCGCCGACAGCGAAATTCTGCAATTGGAACAGTTTTACCATCAGGGCGGTCGCGAGGATCTGCGCCAAGGCCGCCCCTATGATGTACTGCAGCGCGCCATGCCCAAGCTGCGGCAATCCTGCGTCCTGCCAGGCATAAAGTGACAACAGATACACAGCAGCCAACGGCCCGGCATAAACAAAACGCGCTAGCGTCACCCCGGCAACATTGACATCGCGACTGAGACGGCTCTGAAACGCGTTGCGCCACGCCTGCATAAAGGCGGCCATCAGGGTAAAGATGATCCACATGGGTGGCTTGTCCTTAAAATTTGCGCCCGAGAATGCTTGCCCGATGAACCGCAAGCCATGACTGAAACGAAAAACGCCCGCGATTGCGGGCGTTTGAGACTAACACGCTAGCCAGGTGATTCGCTATTCCACCAAAGGCGCAGCTTGCAACAGCTTATGCAAGGTTAACCAAGCGCTTGGCTCAGCGACTGGTATCCAGCGCAGGGAAAGACTTCACCAGATCATCAACGGCCTTCATCTGGCTCAGATACCCTTCCAGTTGCTGCAGTGGCAAAGCACAAGGGCCATCACACTTGGCATTATCCGGGTCCGGGTGCGCCTCAATAAACAGCCCGGCCAGTCCCAGCGCCATACCGCTGCGGGCCAGTTCGGTTGCCTGGGCACGACGACCACCGGCAGAATCTTCACGGCCGCCAGGGCGCTGCAGCGCATGGGTGGCATCGAAGATCACCGGGTAGCCGGATTGCTTCATCTCATCCATGCCCAGCATGTCCACCACCAGGTTGTTATAACCAAAGCAGCTGCCACGCTCACAGAGAATGATCTCATCATTACCCGCTTCGTTGAATTTCTTGATGATGTGTCGCATCTCATGGGGCGCCAGGAACTGAGGCTTTTTGACATTGATGATAGCCCCAGTCTTGGCCATGGCCACCACCAGATCTGTCTGACGCGCCAGGAAGGCCGGCAACTGGATGATGTCGACCACTTCGGCCACTGGCGCGCACTGGTAAGGCTCGTGCACATCGGTAATCAATGGCAGCTTGAAGGTGTCCTTGATCTCCTGGAAGATTTTCAAACCTTCTTCCATGCCGGGGCCACGATAGGAGTTGACGGATGAGCGGTTGGCCTTGTCGAAGGAGGCCTTGAACACATAAGGGATCCCCAGCTTCTGAGTGACTTCCGCGTAGGTTTCGGCAATGGTCATCGCCAAGTCCCGCGACTCGAGTACATTCATGCCACCGAACAGCACAAAGGGCTTGTCATTGGCTATCTCAATAGCACCCAGATGTATGGTTTTATTACTCATCGCAACTTCTCTCTTGAATGCCGCTCATGCGGCGTTAACTTAAATCAGCCGGCCACGGCCTGCAGCAACTGGCCACAGAGCCAAGCCATATAAGTGCCTAAAGCATAGCCGAATACCGCCAGCAGTACACCTACGGGTGCCAGTGCCGGATGGAAGGCCGCAGCCACTACGGGCGCAGACGCCGCGCCGCCAACGTTGGCCTGGCTGCCCACCGCCATGTAAAACAGCGGCGCACGGATAAGCTTGGCCACCAGCAGCATCAATCCCGAATGCACCAGCATCCAGATAATGCCCACCAGGAAGTAAATCGGCGTATCCAGAACTTGGGATACATCCATATGCAAACCGATTGTAGCCACCAGTATGTAGAGGTAGGCCGAGGCTATCTTGGAGGCTCCGGCCGCTTCCAGATGACGGGCCGGACTGAATGACAACAGCAAACCTATGGTGGTCACTATCACCACCAGCCAGAAGAATCCGGAGGTCAGACTGTATTGCTCGGTCCAGGGATAGTTGGTTGCAAACCAGGGAGCCAGCAGGTCGGCGCCGACATGGGCCAGACCGGTAATACCAAAGCCCACAGCCACTATCAGCATGATGTCGCGCAGGCTGGGAATGCGGGCGTTTTCGGCATGATATTGCTCCACCTTGGCCTTGAGGCTTTCAATGGCGCTGGTATCTGCACCTGTCTTGGCATCTATCTCCTTGGCCCTGGATGCCATAAACAGCAGCACGGCCATCCAGATGTTGGCGACTATCACATCGACAGTGACCATCACGGAGAAGATATTGCCGCCCACTTCATAAATCTCTTTCATCGCCGCCTGGTTGGCACCGCCGCCAATCCAGCTGCCGGCGAGTGTCGTCATGCCGCGCCAGACTGCGTCCGGGCCGTGGCCAGCGGTCAATGTCGGGTCGATTGCCGACATGATAAGCAGGGCAATCGGGCCACCTATGACAATGCCCATGGTGCCGGTCAAAAACATCACTACCGCCTTGGGACCCAGCCCCAGAATGGCTTTGAGGTCGACGCTGAGGATCAACAATACCAAACAGGCAGGCAGCAGATAACGGGACGCCACATAGTAAAGTTTGGAGGTACTGCCATCGACAATCCCAAAGGTATTGAGCAAGGATGGCAGGAAGTAACACAGCAACAAGGCCGGGATGAAACGGTAAAACTTTTGCCAGAAAGGATGGCTGCTGCTGTTGGTGTAAAAAACGAAGCCGAGAATGGCGGCCAGAATGCCGAGCGCGGTGGCGTCATTGGTCACCAACGCAGTCATTTCAGTGGCCGCCTGTGAGGTACTGCTCATAGGTCCTATCTCCCTTGCGATTGCAATTTATTGTTTTATTTTAATATTTATATTTTTCTCACTGCCCTCACGGGCAGGTTCAATGGAAGGTTTGAGGGTCGTCTCCCAATTCTCTGAGTTGCATCTTCACCAGCTCGACCACGGGGTCGTGCGGGCTGTTGTCGACAAAATACTGCAGATCGGCGCTGGCGACATGAATCGCCCCCAGTTGCTGGGCAATAAAGGCGCGCTCCCGGTGCAGGCTGAGATCGTCGGCATGCCATTCAAGCAGCAAATTGCAGCACTCCATCGCGACTTCAAATTCATGGGCGACTATGGCGCCGGCCTTGAGTTCATGCAGCATGCGGGTCATCAGCCTTTGGGTGCCAACCGGCTTGAGGTAAGACGCCTTCAGCGGTGCACTGTTGCCCAGCTCGCCGCGAACCAGGGCATGCAAGCGCTCTTTGCTGAGGCGCTCCCCCCGAAGCGGGTCGAGATAGATGAGTTCACCGGCCACGTGGCAGGCCAGCACTGTGGTGCCCGGCAGCAGCACAGGGTCGAATTTCAAGTCCAGCTGTTTGCCAAGCAACATAAGCACAGTTGCCAATGTGGTGCTGTTCCCCTGGCGGCTGAGAATACACTGGCCGAGATCGGCCGCCTGCCGGGAAAAATAATCTTCTCTGGGGGCAAACCCCAGATCCTTGTAAAACCAGTTCAGCAGCGCCTGAAAGCGCCGCTGCTGATCGACCAGATAGTGGCTGAGCACTGAGCCGGACAGTTCCAGCCAGGCCCAGTTGGCCTGTTTGGCCAGGCCAAAGCCCAGATATTGGCAAAGCTCAAATGCCGACTCGGGCAGAGAGAGTTCGTCTTGCTTAAGAGAATATTGTTGCATTACCCCAGAATTACCGCTTGTTTGAAGTGTGCCAGTTTTGCCGCATAAACCACCCAGCCCAGAGCACCGAGGAAGGCGAAGATCCGGAAGATCAGATTACGGTTGGACTTGAGCGCCATCACGCCCAGCAGTATGTAAGCGACCACTGCGCCTATCTTCTCCGTCATCCAGGGATCGACGAAAGGATACTGCTTAATCATAAAACACAGAGTCAATCCGGACAGCAGCAGGAAAGTATCGATCACATGCGGACCTACCTTCAGCAGTTTCTTGTCCATAATGGCTGACTGACGCAGCTTAAGCACGAAACGCACAATGAACAGCAATACGCTGACGGCGATCAGGGTCATGTGCAGGTGTTTAACTGCCGGATACAGGCTGTAAAAAGTTTCCATCGGATAGCTATCTGTAGGTGAACAAAGGCGACAGTGTACCCTATCGCAGTGCTCAGCACCAAGGCCAAGCCGCTGTCGAAAAGGCGGAATTATGACAGGAAATGGGGACGATATCGGCGGTTTTCAAGCCCGGGAGATAACCCCGGGCACAGACACTCAACCGGGCCAAAAACCCAGGGTGCATCTATCATTGGAGCCAAAGTCGCGCACTGTGGCCACCTGCTGATAACCGAGCTCGGCAAGTTTTTCCCTGAGGTTCACGGCCTGGGCATAACCATGCTCCAGCAGCAGATAACCGCCCGGCAGCAGGTGCTCCCTGGCATGGGCTGCGATATGGAACAGGTCGGCAAAGCCCTGATCGGCGGCGGTCAAGGCGCTGCGGGGTTCGAAGCGCACATCGCCCATCTCAAGATGCTCATCATCCTCCTCGATATAGGGAGGGTTGGAAACAATCAGCTGGAACTTACGCCCCTGAACCGCCGAAAACCAGTCGCTCTGAAGGATCTCAACCTGCGGCAGTTTCAAATTATCCCGGTTGGCGCAGGCCAGCTCTACCGCGGCCTCGACCTTATCGACAGCGGTCACCTGCCAGCCTTGTCGCTCATGGGCCAGTGCCAGCGCGATAGCGCCGGTACCTGTGCCGAGATCCAGCACGGCGATATCATCTGAAAGCGGCAGGTTGAGCGCGGTTTCCACCAGAATTTCGGTGTCCGGGCGCGGAATAAGAGTAGATTCGTTGACGATAAAAGGCAGTGACCAGAACTCGCGCTCACCGACAATATGGGCCACGGGCACGCCTTGGCTGCGACGCTGCACCATCTGGGTGAACTGCTTGTGCTGCTCGGCCGACAAACTTCTTTCGGGCCAGGTATAGATAAAACTGCGGCTCTTGCCCAGGCAATGCAGCAACAGGGCTTCGGCATCTGCATGGGCAGACTCGGACGATGTGGCCAGCATAGAAGAGGCCCATTGCAGGGCCTCGGCAATATTGAGTTTAGTCACAGACAGTCCTTTTATTCGTCGGACAGAGCCGCCAGCATGTCGGCCTGATGCTCTTGCATCAAGGGCTCAAGCAGCTGCTCCAGGTCTCCTTCTATCACCTCGTTGAGACGATACAGTGTCAGGTTGATCCTGTGGTCGCTCACCCTTCCCTGAGGGAAATTATAGGTGCGGATCCGCTCGGAGCGGTCACCGCTGCCCACCAGAGAGCGACGGGTAGATTCTTCGGCGCTGCGGCGCTTCTCATCTTCGGCCGCCTGCAAACGGGCTGCCAGCACGCTCAAGGCCTGAGCCTTGTTCTTGTGCTGCGAGCGCTGATCCTGGCATTCCACCACCAAGCCTGTGGGCAAGTGGGTAATACGAATCGCCGAGTCGGTTTTGTTAACGTGCTGACCACCGGCACCGGAAGAGCGGAAGGTGTCGATACGCAGCTCGGCCGGGTTGATTTCCACCGCCTGGGCCTCGGGCACTTCGTGCATAACGGCCACGGTACAGGCCGAGGTGTGCACCCGCCCCTGGGATTCGGTTTCCGGCACCCTTTGTACCCTGTGACCACCGGACTCAAACTTGAGTTTGCCGTAGACACCGTCACCGCTGACCTTGGCAATCACCTCTTTGAAACCGCCATGCTCGCCCTCGCTGGCGCTCATGACTTCGACCTGCCAGCGCTGGCTCTCGGCATAACGGCTGTACATACGGAATAGATCACCGGCAAAGATAGCGGCTTCATCACCGCCGGCACCGGCACGGATTTCCAGAAAGGCGTTGCTGGCATCATTGGGATCTTTGGGCAACAGCAGAATTTGCAACTCGCCTTCCAACTGCTCCAGTTGAGCACGGGCCGCCTTGATCTCTTCCTGAGCCATCTCTTTCAGCTCAGGATCTTCCTCGGCCAACATCTCCTGTGCGGTTTGCAGATCCGCCTGCGCCTGCTGGTAGGCCTTAAAGCCTTTGACCACATCTTCAAGCTGAGCATATTCCCGTGACAGGGCTCTGAACCTGTCTTGATCCGCTATGACATCTGCGTCACTGAGCAGGGCCAATACTTCTTCATTACGCTCAAGCAAGCCTTCCAGCTTGCGGATAACGGATTCCTTCATTTAGCTCGCTAACCTTAGTGTTTATCCAAGCCGAGCGCGGTTCTCAATTGACCCAAAGCATTGAGATCACCCTGACGACTGGCTGCAGTCAGGGCCTGGGTCGGAGCATGTATCAGTCTGTTGGTCAGACGGTTGGCCAGTTCCAGCAGCACCTGCTCTGTGTCTGCTCCCTGCGCCAACTTGTTCATTGCCCGTTCAACCAGCTCATCTTTAATCGCCATGCTCTGGGTACGATATTCGCGAATGCTGTCGACCGATTCCAGTGAGCGAACCCACTCCATAAACTGGTGTGAATGCTCTTCGGCAATGACTTCCGCTTGCTCGGCGGCCTCTCTACGGGAGGCCATATTCTGTTCGATTATGCTTTGCAGATCATCGACCGTGTATAGAAAAGCATCGTCCAAATCACCGACTTCTGCCTCAATATCACGGGGAACCGCTATATCAACCAATAACATAGGTTGATGGCGGCGCTGCTTAAGCGCTTTTTCTACCATGCCCTTGCCCAGGATGGGCAGCGGACTGGCGGTAGAGGATATCACGATATCGGCCTTGGGGAGAAAATCTGGTATCTGCTCCAGGGTAATCGCCTGGGCATTGAACTCTTCGCACATGGCTTCGGCGCGGGAAATGGTGCGGTTGGCCACCACCATGCTGGTGACGCCGTTTTCCTTCAGGTGGCGGGCAACCAGTTCTATGGTTTCACCGGCACCAATGAGCAGCACCTTGGTCGCAGCCAGAGAAGAGAAGATGTGTTTGGCCATGCTGACGGCGGCAAAGGCAACGGAAACCGCCGCAGTGCCGATTTCCGTTTCGGTGCGCACCTTCTTGGCCACGGCAAAAGTATTTTGAAACAGACGATCCAGTGTCAGAGCCACTGTGCCGGATTCCTTGGCCTTGGCAAACGCCTGTTTGACCTGACCGAGGATCTGCGGTTCGCCCAGCACCAGAGAGTCGAGCCCGGATGCAACCCGCATCAGGTGTTGCACCGCGGGTTGACCACAGTGTTGGTACAGGCAAGGGGCCACCTCTTCATGGCTCAGGCCATGATAGTCTTCCAACCAACGCACAACCTGCTCGGCATTTTCTGTGTTGCAGTAAAGCTCGGTGCGGTTACAGGTGGAAACGATGACGGCTTCCCCGCTCTGAGTCTCCTTGGCCAGGCTGCGCATGGCTTCATGGATCTTGTCCGGGGCAAAGGCAACTTTCTCACGCAGGTCAACAGTGGCGGTTTTATGGTTTATACCAATTGCTACAAGGCTCATCTGAACTCGTTCTGGACTCTTGGCGTCGCTGTAGGATGCGGCCATTCTACTGAATTGGCCACCTTAAAAACAGAATACGCTTAACAAAACCGAATAAAGGTCTAACTTCTCAACCAATTTATCAATTAAGCTGAACAGGCGCTGGCAAAAGCCACAAGGGCGACACCAGAGGGGTCGGCGCTTATTGGTATTCTGCCAAAGCCCTCGTATCATAGGCGGCCAACACAGTGAACAACAGATGATTATTTTGAAGTACTTCACAAAAACCTGTTTTACACCTCTGTCGACCCTGCGCCTGCTGTTGCCCCTGCTGCTCCTTGGCCTGCTCAGCGCCTGTAGCAGCCTGCCCGATGCCCGCTGGCAGGCGACTCAAGTCAAGCACGCAGAGCAAGCCAAGGCCTGGGAGCTGAAAGGCAAGCTGGCGGTAAAAACTCCCGAGGAAAAATTCAGCACCAATCTTTATTGGCTGCACACCCCAACGACAGAAGAGCTGAGACTCACCACCATGTTGGGCACCAGTGTGATGCTGCTGAAAAGTGGCCCGGACGGCGCCTTACTGGAGTTGGATGGTGAAATCTATCGCGACCGAGACCCACAGCGTTTACTCGATGGCCTCAGCAGTTGGAGCATACCCCTTAACGCCCTGCCCCGCTGGGTGCTTGGCCTCAGCGCCGCCGACACTGAACTCGTGCTCACAGACAATGACGGCAAACCCCAGAGCCTGGAAGATGGCAGCGTCAGCCCTCCGTGGCAGGTGAAGTATCTCAACTGGCAGCAACAAAGCGGTGCCGATATTCCGCGCCTTCTTAAACTCAATCGCGGCGCACTCGAACTCAAGATCCAGTTAACCGAGTGGCAGGCACTTGAAGCCCAGAGCACACTCACCACCAAGGAAAGCCAGCATCCATGAGTTCTCTAGACCAAACATCCAAACCCAATAGTCTTTCGCTTGGCTGGCCGGCCCCGGCCAAGCTTAATCTGTTTTTGCATATCAATGGTCGCCGGGAAGATGGCTACCATGAACTGCAGACCCTGTTTCAGTTTCTCGACCATGGTGACCTGTTGGACTTTAAAGTCACCGCCAATGGCGAGCTCAAACTGCACTCCAATCTCGGCGCTGCTGTCCCGGATAGCGATAACTTAATTCTCAAGGCCGCAAAATCATTGCAGCAAGCCAGCGGATGTGAACTGGGGGCCGAGATCTGGCTCGATAAGAAACTGCCCATGGGTGGCGGTCTGGGGGGCGGCTCGTCGGACGCGGCCACCACTCTGGTGGCCCTCAACGCCCTGTGGCAAACCGGCCTGAGTGAAACTGAACTTGCGCAAATTGGTTTAAAACTCGGCGCTGATGTTCCTGTTTTCATTAAGGGTTTGGCAGCCTTTGCCGAAGGGGTCGGCGAAAAACTTCAGCCGGTGGATCCGGCCGAACCTTGGTATCTGGTGCTGGTTCCCGAGGCGCATGTCTCCACTGAAAAAGTGTTCCATGATCCTGATTTACCAAGAGATACTCCCAAGCTCTCTCTGGAGCAACTGCTGAGTGCCCCATGGCAAAACGACTGTCAGGCGCTGGTATGTCACCATTACCCTCAAGTTGCCAAGGCCTTGGGCTGGCTGCTAGAATATGCGCCGTCCAGAATGACCGGAACCGGTGCCTGCGTGTTCGGGGAGTTCGAAAAACAGCAACAAGCTCTCGATTGTCTGGCACAGCTGCCACCATCTTTCAAAGGCTTTGTTGCCAAAGGGATAAATAGATCGCCGCTTCAGAGTCGACTGGCTCGCCTCTGAACAGTTTCTTCCGGGATGAAGCGGTCCGCCGTTTTTTGTCCCAGCCACTAAAATAAAGCAAACGCCTGAGGTTCTTACAGTGCCCGACATCAAGCTCTTTGCTGGGAACGCTACCCCCAGTCTCGCCAAAAAGATAGCCGACCGTCTTTTTTGTAAACTCGGAGACGCAGAGGTAGGCCGTTTCAGCGATGGTGAAATCAGTGTCCAGATAAACGAAAATGTACGTGGTGCTGATGTGTTTATCATTCAGTCCACCTGCGCACCAACCAACGACAACCTGATGGAGTTGATCGTAATGGTTGATGCCCTGCGCCGCGCTTCAGCCGGCCGTATCACAGCCGTTATCCCTTACTTTGGTTATGCCCGTCAGGACCGCCGTGTCCGCAGCGCCCGTGTACCCATTACCGCCAAAGTGGTTGCCGATTTCCTCTCCAGCGTGGGTGTCGACAGAGTACTGACCTGTGACCTGCACGCCGAGCAGATCCAGGGCTTCTTCGATGTACCGGTAGACAACGTCTTCGGTAGCCCAGTGCTGCTGGAAGATATGCTGGCCAAGAAACTGGACAACCCGGTTGTTGTTTCCCCCGATATCGGTGGTGTTGTTCGCGCCCGCGCCGTAGCCAAGCTGCTCGACGACTCAGATCTGGCGATCATCGACAAGCGTCGCCCACAGGCCAACGTGGCTCAGGTAATGCACATCATAGGTGACGTTCAAGGCCGTGACTGCATCATAGTTGATGACATGATCGACACAGGCGGCACTCTGTGTAAGGCTGCTGAAGCCCTGAAAGAACACGGCGCCAACCGCGTCTTTGCTTATGCGACCCACCCGGTATTCTCCGGCAATGCCGCCAGCAACATAGTAAATTCAGTGATTGACGAAGTCATAGTCACTGACACAGTGCCTTTGAGCCCAGAAATGCTCAAAACAGGCAAAGTGAGCCAGTTGACCATGTCAGCGGTACTGGCCGAGGCTATCCGCCGCGTCAGCAACGAAGAATCTATCTCTGCCATGTTCCAGCACTAAGCTGACTTGAAGAGTTAACAAGAAACGCACCTTAGGGTGCGTTTCTTTATGCTTGATATCTGGGTTGCTATAATGTGGCCCATCCCCTGCGGTGCGGATAGGCAGGAAGCCTGAATGCCGTGAAGGACAGGATGTTCGAGAACGACGATAGGGTGAGCTGGCCGCTGTGCATGGATGCATTTGCTCCACGACTTCAGGCCACTGGCACAGTGGCTAGCATTGATTTAAGCCTTAAATCCCACATCAATACTTGCCGGGCTTTTGACCACAGATGTAACCCATCACCTGCGGTGCGCCTTTCGCACAGGCGATCCTGTGACTCGCTGCGAGTACGTCCCTGTAAGCTCTGCCTCGCCATCCCTGGCTCGGAAGGTCACAGTTCCACCTGTGCCTAGAAAATAGGCGTATGTCTGCAAACACTTCAGATGTTTCAAGCTACTCAGCGCTAACAGAATTGCACTAATCCCCCCTCGGTGTCGCCGACAGCCGTTGGCGCAAATAACGTGGCTAAGGAGTTCCTCTCGGGAAATAATAGCTATCACAATTAGCGAAATAATGATTGGCGAAATACCAGAGTCACTTGTTAAGTATCCTTAGACCCAATACCTCCCCATGACTAGAATCGGCAACCATATTGAACTTGACATAATTAGTGAGCTTGTTAATAGGAATATTAAAGAAAAAGCAAAATAATGACCTGCAAACACTCGAGCATCACTTACAGGGTGCAACCTTACTGCAAGAATCATCACACGGCTGAACTCTTTAATTTTAACTATTTGGTATTCAATCCAAAGTTTCATGGGCTTAATCATGATGAGGAGGCATGTAAAGGCTACTTCTACACCAGCAACATCCATAAACAAGAGCAATTCAGGTACAAATGGAGTAAGAGCTAATATGATTAGCAGCATCAAATTTTTTTTGCTTTTAGAACTAAATTTAAAAACTTTCACAATATTCCCTTCCTTGGGGGTTACCTAGACATAATGATTCCCTGTGCAAGTGTCGGACTCCAAAATAAAAATAAGGACACTCATAATTTTTGCTCAGCTAATGCTGGGTGTCTATGTTGTTGCCAGCACTTCTCTATCTGTCCATTAATAATGGGTGTCTTTGTTATTTTTTGTTATTTTGTTAACTGTTTTGTATTTGCTGATTATAGAATTCACAGCGTTCCTCTAAGCCCATAGACTTTGCAGCATCTTTGAGCTTTACCCAAATTTCTTCTGGAGGCTTACTTGTTGCCTCAAGTGCTGCTTCTTCTAGCATATCCAGTGCTAGTTCTAGCTCGTTGTGATCAAGGTATTCATCGTACTCGGCGATATATTTGCCAACACCCGGGCATTCACAAAGAACTGCACGAGCCTCACTCAACAAAGCGATAGTAATCTTCCACTTTTTTTCCAATTCTTCTCTGAAGCTCATATGACAGTTAACGCCTCCAGCACAGGCCGGAGCACGAAGTGCGGAGGTCCAGCCCCGAAGGGGCGATTGTGCCTGGCCTTGTTAAATGTTTACTGGCAACCAACTAGAGTTGCCTCCGTGACACCATCATTACAAAGACAGCGAAGCCCTTGAATGAAATTTATTGCCGACTGTATTTCGACTTTTAGCTCAGAAGAAACCTTGGATATTTCTTGGAGGCGACAATCAGTATATGGGTATTCTGAAAGAGTTACATGCACCCAAAGAATTCCTGTTTGAGCAACTACGTAGCACCTTAACCCGAAACGCTCAAGATATTCAGAACCATCAGCTTTTGATTGGCCTGCAATAAGCTCAGCCTCTCCATCTAAGGAACTTGCTAGTTGCTCGAAGCTATTACAGAACTCTTTAATCTCACTGATATTAAACCAGCCTTCGCCAAAACCCTTGAAACCTTCTGCTTCCAGGTGGCCGGTTAGGCCTGCAGTTCCATCATCATCTTCTAAATCTATTGTTATTGATAATTGGTTCATACTTGCCCTGACATTTAACGCCCAATTAAGGTGTGAGGCACGCAATACCTATGTTTCCGCACACCACCTTAAACACTAAAACCAACGCATAGTAAAAATGCCACGCGTGCTGAATCACTCTTAAAT
>NZ_JBICJO010000024.1:0-3332 GCF_043103185.1 Shewanella sp. YQ_9 | reverse complement strand
AAGTTGCATAAAAAAATCCGATGACATGGGTCATCGGATTTTGATCCTTTCAGTTAGATCGTCAAGCGATCTGTCTTAACTGATCGGCATTAGACCGATGGCGAATGTCTGAATCTGTTTTCTCAAACTGTTCCTTGCCTGCAACAGTTTTTAATAAAATGAGTTGTAAGATGTGTAGTTGTAAATTTTTGCCGAGTCAGATATTTGTCAGGAGTCATTTTACTTTGGTTTTAATGAGACTTGGTCATCATATTCATAAGTCATATTAAATTATTTCCTTTGGCGCTTGTGCGCCTGTTTTTATATGTGCTAACTGAGTTGTTTATATTGGTGTTGTTATTTGGTTTGGTGTTCTGTTTATTCATGGAATACTGTATTGGTGCCTGTATAAATATGGTGAAACACAATGAATATTTACAGGGATATAAAGTTTTCACGTTATTGTTATGGCGGAAAGCAAGCTCGTAATTTAATTCTGCTGGCTATTTTCTTTATGATGGCGCGGCCGGTACCAGCCGATGATACTGAGCTTTATGTTTACGAATCCTCCTCGCGAACCGGCGATAGGCCGCAAATCCTGATCATTTTTGATAATTCCCGCAGCATGGAAGAGTACGTCTATGATGTCGATGAAAGTTACTCGGGAGTAGAGGGCTCCGGCAGTCAAAATACCGAAAGCGGGTTCCTGTATTTTACCAAGGGCACTCCAGATTCAGTTAATATTCCTGTGTTGGATGAACAGAAAGGAAGCAGGCGGTTCAAGAGGGAGAATAACGGTTGTCAAACTTCCTGGGAGTATTTAAATAAGTATGGAACTTATACCGGGTTTATTCGGGAATATAGCTTCTCGGGGCAGAATGGTACCTGGAAAGAATTACCTGAGAATGCCGGTGCCAATCTTACTTTGATTGATTGTTTCGAAGATATTCAGGATGAACGCTATGGTAACGCCTCAGGAATTGTAGATGGCTTGCCGCTCGATGGCGCCGGCAATCGCAAAGAAGTGGTTGGTTACACAGAGGTGAATGACGGCTCCAGCGCTGAGCAGAAAAAAGCCGCCAAGGAAGCCGCAGAGCGAACCGGTTTCGGCACGGGTCGGCCGGTTACTTTCTACACGGAAGATTATCTGCGCTGGTATCACAGCGACAAAAAGAAAGTAACCAAGACCCGGTTGCAGGTCGCCAAGGACGCGATTCAAAATGTGATAGTGACCACTCCTGGGGTTGATTTGGGGCTGGCAATCTTCAACTTGAACTTCAAGCTGGAAGGGGAGCGTGATGGTGGACGGATCATCTCGGGGATCAAGTCCATGACCGCTGCCAGCAAGATAGAGCTCATTAACAGGATTAATGATATTTCCTACGCCCAGGCCACGCCACTGTGTGAGACCTTTTATGAGGCTTTTCGCTATTTTAGCGGCAAGGGAGTGCACTTCGCCGATAAAGACAGTGATTATTTTTTTACAAACAGCGATGGCAAGGTTGTCGATCAGTATCTGGTTAAAGATACCCCGCAAAGGGATATGGGTATTATCAAGGGCGGCAGCTATGTTTCGCCGTTCAAGCCATGTCAGAGCCAGGTTTATGTTGTCTATATTACCGATGGTGAACCCACTCAGGATGCCTCTGCCGATGATCTTATCCAAGAGATGACGGGGGATGAGGATGCCTATATCACCCAAAGAAGCCGGAGTTATCTCAGTGCCCTGAGCAGTTGGATGAGTCGGAATGACCTTAACTCCAATCTGGCAGGCAAACAGACAGTGACCACTTTTACCATAGGCTTCAGCGAGGGGGCAGCCAAGGCCGAAGCCTTATTGAGAAAAACCGCCGAAAAGGGGGGGCGGCCGCTACTTCGATGCCCAGGATGCCAGCAAGTTGCAGTCGGCAATTCAATCTGTGGTTAATCAAATTCTGGAGAAGAACGCCAGCTTCACCTCGCCTTCGGTGGCCAGCAATAATTTCAACAAGCTACAAACCTTGGATTCAGTGTATTACTCGATGTTTTTGCCCAACAAGGGGCCTCGCTGGCGTGGCAATATCAAGAAATTCCAAGTGACAGATAAAGGCAAAGTGGTCGACAGCAAAGGTGAACCGGCCATTGCCGAGAATGGCAATATCAGTGCCAAGAGCTGTTCTTTCTGGAGTTCCAGCGGGGCTTGCAGTCAAGGAGGCGACGGCGATGATGTGACCAAGGGTGGGGTGGCCGAAGCCCTCTATAACCAAAAGCAGCGCACTTTGTATGGCAATTTTGCCGCCGGGGGCGACTTGTCACCGCTGACCTTAGATGCCGCCAGCGGTTATGCCGGAGGTGAAGCCAAGCTGGCGCAGCATATGGGGGTAGACAACAGCCAGTTGCAGGGGCTGTTTGATTGGGCACGCGGCGAGGATGTCGATGACGACAACCGCAACGGCAATCGCAGCGATAAGCGTCGCGATCTTTTGGGTGACCCCCTGCATTCCAAGCCTCTGGCGATAGATTTTGGTTCGTCCGCAACCGACCCGGATATCCGTATCCTGGTGGGCAGCAATCATGGCATGCTGCATATGTTTCAGGACAAGGGGGCTTCGGTCAGTGAGAGTTGGGCCTTTATGCCCTGGGAATTTCTGCCCAATCTGGCTGAACTTAAAGCCAATGCACCGTCGGGCGTGCATTCGGTTTATGGTTTCGATGGTTCACCTGTGGCCTTTACCAAACGTGTGGGTAACAGGCTTGAGAAAGCCTGGGTGTTTATGGGGCTGCGGCGCGGCGGCCGTGGTTACTATGCTCTGGATGTTACCAACCCGGATAATCCCAAGCTGATGTGGCATGTTAATGCCGATACGGCCGGGATGAGCGAGTTGGGGCAAAGCTGGGCCAAACCTGTGGTGACCAGTATTCCTGGTTATGGGGATAAGCCGGTACTCATCTTTGGGGCAGGGTACTCTCCGGCCAAGGATACTCTGAGGGTGGGCAGCGCCGACAGCCAGGGGCGCGGGGTATTTATCCTGGATGCTGAAACCGGTAAGTTGCTGCACAGGTTCGGCCCCGGCGGTGATACCGAAATGCCTGAACTCAGAGACAGTATCCCCAATACGGTGGCCGTGCTTGATGACAATAGTGATGGTGTCAGCGACCGCATCTATGCTACAGACACAGGGGCCAATATCTGGCGTCTGGACCTGCCTGATGCCGACCGCAATAATTGGAGCGCCTTCAAGTTTGCTTCTCTTGGCGGCAGCACTGAGAGTACGGACAGGCGCTTCTTTGCCTCGCCTGTAGTGGCGCAAACCATGTTAAGTAATCAGACCGAGAACCGGGTCACGACCAACGGCGAGTCAAAGACAGTCAAT
>NZ_JBICJO010000023.1:0-1105 GCF_043103185.1 Shewanella sp. YQ_9 | reverse complement strand
TTGGCCGCGGCGACAGCGGCCACAGACAGACCCGCTACCGGCTGAGACTGGAGCCGGCCCTGAGCCGCCTGCAGCTGCGGCGCAACAGCCGCATCTTCCAGGAAAAGAGCCTGACCGACATCATCGCGGTGCTGTTCGGTGAAATGGGCATTACCGACTACGCCTTTCGCTGTGACCCACGCCATGAAGGCCGCAAACGGGAATACTGCGTGCAGTATGGCGAGAGCGACTTTGACTTCTTCGAACGCCTGACCCGCGAAGCGGGACTGTTCTACTACTTCGAGCACAGCAGCGACAAACACACCCTGGTGCTGTGCGATGCACTGGACAAACTGAGCCTGAGCCCCCACAGCTACCCCTACAACGCCCTGGCGGGTGGACGCGCCGAGCAGGCGAGTGTCCGCAGCGCCGAATACCGCCACCGCCGGGCCGAGAGCGGGGCCACCCTCAAGGACTACAGCTTCCGCAAACCGGCCTACAGCTTCCTGCAACCGAGCACAGAGGATGCAGACTGGCAACAGAGCGGCTATGAACACTTCGACTACCCGGGGCGCTACAAGGACGATACCGACGGCAAACTGTTCAGCAAGGTGCGCCTGGCGGGACTGCGACGGGAGAGCGAGCAGCTGCTGCTCAAGAGTGACCAACTGCAGGCGTTGAGCGGGCAGAAGTTTGCCCTGAGCGAACACCCGGATGCGAGCCTTAACCGCGAATGGGTAATGGTGGGGGTCAGCCACACCGGCGAGCAGGGTAATGCGGCGGAAGAGGACAACAGCAGTCGCGGCACCACTTACAGTAACGAGATAGTGGCGGTGCCATCCTCCATGCAATGGCAAGCGGAGCCGAAGGCCAAACCACAGATGGCGGGGCCGCAGATAGCGACTGTGGTGGGGCCGAAGGATGAAGAGATATTTTGTGACGAATACGGCCGGGTGAAGGTGCAGTTTCCCTGGGACAGATATGCCAAGGGTGACGAGCACGGCAGTTGCTGGATACGGGTCAGCCAGGGCTGGGCCGGTGGTCAGTATGGCTTTATGGCACTGCCGCGGATAGGGCATGAAGTGATAGTGTCGTTTTTGGACGGCGACCCGGACCAACCCATCAT
>NZ_JBICJO010000022.1:0-544 GCF_043103185.1 Shewanella sp. YQ_9 | reverse complement strand
GCGGCTAAATTCATTTCACTGACAGCAACAGAATCAAAGGCACTGTTCAATACCAAGTGGCTGCTTAACTCCATCATGCAAACCATGCGAATTTGAGGATAGGCAGCATCACCAGAAGCGTTGGCAGTTTTGGCAAAGGCCTGATTGTTTTGCTCACTATCAGGTGTTCGCCATACGATACCATCGACCCCATAGAGATTGAGTCCACACCAATGAGGATGCTCTGCTCTTTCATGCCAGGTCTTGGCACTTCGCTTAAACACATCTCGAACAACGTCGGAGCCCAGCCGCTTGCGCGCTTGCGTGACAGCGCTGCGCGCAACGTAATCCACCTCTTGAGGTAAGACGATATCAAGCTTATTGATGAGAGAGCGGACAGATTCGCCTCTGAACAGAGCCATACCAATCACCGCCCAAATCATGGCATCCATAGGTAACTTACGTCGCCTTAAACTGGCAACACCATGTGAATCAAGGCACGACTGAATTAAATCGGGCTCAAGTACATCGGCCAGACAGGTGAATTCGGTAAGACGATTAATAT
>NZ_JBICJO010000021.1:0-171454 GCF_043103185.1 Shewanella sp. YQ_9 | reverse complement strand
TTCTCATCAGGTCAGGGCTGCGTATTCTACACATCCCTTTTTCAGCGTCAAGCCCTTTTTTATCTGGTTTCGAGCGAGTGATGTTTTTAACTTCACACCGTTGAAACCAAGGCTTGTTGCCGCGTTACCGGCTTTGAATTTGAACAGATATTTGTTCTCGTTCGCCGTGTCAGTGGGTGCGCATTATAGGGAGCCAAAACTTTTGCGCAAGGGCTTTTTTCAGTATTTTGCGATCTTTTTTGAGGCCATAGGGTTAGTCACACGTTAAGCACTTTTTACCCCCAGAGTTATCCACATTTGTGAGTTTGTGGAGCAAAAAACGCGTTTTTAAAGCAACAAAAAAGGCAATCCGGAGATTGCCTTTAATGACTTACAGTGTGTTAGCTCAGTTTGCCATGACACTGTTTGTATTTTTTACCTGAGCCGCAAGGACAAGGATCGTTGCGTCCAACTTTCTCACCATCACGCACAACTGGAGTATGTGCAGCAACTTCAGCATCGTGTTCGGCTTCATTCAAAGCTTCAGATGTGGCGTGCTGATATTGATGTTGGATCCGTGCTTCTTCTTCACGACGACGGGCTTCCATTTCATCTACATCTGATTGAGCCTGTACCTGAACCTTGGACAGAATACTGATCACATCGTGCTTGAGTGACTCCAACATCTGCTGGAACAGCTCAAAGGACTCACGCTTATATTCCTGTTTGGGGTTCTTCTGAGCATAACCACGCAGGTGAATTCCCTGACGCAGGTGGTCCATGGCAGCCAGGTGCTCTTTCCACAAACCATCCAGAGTCTGCAGCATCACGGCCTTTTCGAACTGGCGCAGCACCTCAGGGCCTACCATCTGCTCTTTGGCTTCATAGGCCTTGAGCCAGGATTCGATGATCCGCTCACGCAGGGTCTCTTCGTGCAGGTCTTCTTCTTTATCCAGCCACTCCTGCAGCGGCAAGTCCAGAACAAATTCCTGCTTGAGTCGCTGCTCGAGGCCGGGAACGTCCCAGAGCTCTTCAACTGACTGTGGTGGAATGTATTGATCGATAACGCCTGTGATCACGTCTTCCTGAATAGTCTTGATGGTATCTTCAATGCTTTCGGCATCCATCAGTTCGTTACGCTGAGCGTAAACCACCTGACGCTGGTCGTTGGCGACATCATCAAATTCCAGCAACTGCTTACGAATATCGAAGTTACGGGCTTCCACTTTGCGCTGGGCATTCTCAATCGCACGAGATACCCAAGGATGTTCGATGGCTTCGCCTTCTTCCATGCCCAACTTCTTCATCATGTTGGCAACGCGATCTGAAGCGAAGATCCGCATCAAGCTGTCTTCCATCGACAGATAGAAACGTGATGAACCCGCATCACCCTGACGGCCGGAACGACCACGCAACTGGTTGTCGATACGACGGGACTCGTGACGTTCTGTGCCCAGAATGTGCAAACCACCGGCAGCAACCACGGCATCGTGACGCTCTTGCCAGTCGGCACGGATCTTGGCGATCTGCTCCTCGGTTGGGTTTTCCAGTTCCTCAACTTCCGCTTTCCAGCTGCCACCCAAGACGATATCCGTACCACGACCGGCCATGTTAGTGGCTACGGTTACCGCTCCACTACGTCCGGCCTGAGCAACAATTTCAGCTTCTTTTTCGTGGAATTTGGCATTCAGTACCTTGTGAGGGATCTTTTCCCGGTCCAACAGGTTGGACAGCAGTTCAGACTGTTCGATGGAAACTGTACCGACCAATACCGGCTGACCGCGCTCACGGCAACCCTTGATGTCCTGGATAATGGCGGCGTACTTTTCTTTGGCGGTGAGATACACCAAGTCAGCCATATCGTTACGGATCATAGGCCGGTTGGTGGGGATCACTACGGTATCCAGACCATAGATATGCTGGAATTCAAAGGCTTCGGTATCGGCAGTACCTGTCATACCGGCCAGTTTTTCATACTGACGGAAGTAGTTTTGGAAGGTGATAGAAGCCAGGGTCTGGTTTTCATTCTGGATCTTCACGCCTTCTTTGGCTTCCACCGCCTGATGCAAACCTTCAGACCAACGGCGCCCCTGCATGGTACGACCTGTGTGCTCATCGACGATGATCACTTCGCCGTCCTGCACAACGTAGTCAACATCACGTTCAAACAGGGTGTGAGCGCGCAGCGCGGCGTTGACATGGTGCAGCAGAGAGATATTGGCAGCCGAGTAGAGCGAATCCCCTTCGGCCAGCAGTCCGGCCTGGATCAACAGGAGTTCAATTTTTTCCTGGCCACGTTCAGTCATGTGAACTTGCTTGGCCTTTTCATCAACACTGAAGTCACCCTCACCGACATAGTCGTCCGAGTCTTCTTTATCCTGGCGGATCAGATTAGGGATCAGTGTGTTGACCTTGATGTAGAGCTCAGAGCTGTCTTCCGCGGCGCCGGAGATGATCAGCGGTGTACGGGCTTCATCAATAAGAATGGAGTCGACTTCGTCTATCAGAGCATAATGCAATGGACGCTGTACCCGCTCCTGTGGTGAAAACGCCATGTTGTCGCGCAGATAGTCGAAACCAAATTCGTTGTTGGTACCGTAAGTGATATCTGAGTTATAGGCAGCTTTCTTTTCCAGCTGACCAAGACCGGCGACGTTAACCCCAACCGTCATTCCAAGGAATTCAAACAGTGGGCGGTTAGTGTCGGCGTCACGGCGAGCCAGATAGTCGTTCACTGTAATAACGTGAACGCCCTTACCGGTCAGTGCATTGAGATAGGCCGGCAGCGTGGCGGTCAGAGTCTTACCTTCACCGGTGCGCATCTCGGCAATGCGGTTGCTGTCCAGCACCATACCACCTATCAACTGCACGTCGAAGTGGCGCATCTCGAACACCCGCTTGGAAGCCTCTCGCACAGTGGCAAAGGCTTCGGCCATGATGTCGTCAAGGGTTTCCCCTTTTTCGAGCCGATCACGGAACTCCTGGGTTTTGGCCTTGAGCTGCTCATTGCTGAGTTGCTCATATTCACCTTCGAGCGCGTTGATCTTGTTGACTATCTTGCCCAGGGTTTTAAGGGTGCGGTCGTTACGACTACCAAATACTTTTGTCAGTAATTTACCTAACATCTGAATCACTTATTCTGTTGTAGGCCAAGCCTCTTGCGAGTCTGGCGGCCAGTTCCAATTAACCTGCTTTGCGGTAGACGTACTTCTTGGGATCTATCTGCTGTCCACCCCGCAACACTTCGTAATGCACATGAGGTCCTGTCGAACGCCCAGTGCTTCCCATGGTGGCAATTTTCTCGCCCTTGGCGACCACATCACCTACAGTTACTGACAAAGCTTTATTATGGCCATAGCGGGTGCGCAATCCGTTACCGTGATCTATCTCCACCAACTCACCATAGCCAAACATATTCCCGGCCCATGTCACCACACCACCACCGGTGGCGATCACATCGGCTCCTTCTGTACCCGCAAAGTCTATGCCTTTATGCACAGTTCTGCGGCCATTGAAAGGATCATTACGTAAACCGTAGGGCGAAGATAACCAACCTTTATTGATTGGCCGCCCTGATATATAACGCTCTTCATCTATATGGAGATTGGAAGCCACTGTTTCAAGCAGTGACAACTGAGCATTATTGCTATCAATTCCTGATGCCAGCCGATCCATATCAGAGATCAGCTGCTCCAGCTCTATGCTGGTACCCAGCTCGCTCAAACCACCCAGACCTACCTCGGCGCCGAAATCGAACTGTTCTTCAAGTTGGTAATTCTGGGCAAGAGTTTGCCCGAGAGCCTCAAGCCGGGTCAGTTTGGCCTGCATTCTGGCGACATGCGCCACCAGAGTTGCCAACTGAGTCTCTGTTGCTTGCTTGAGTTCTTTGACTTGTTTCTGTTGCTGCTCACGAGCCTGACGCTCGTTGTCGACGTTAGCCTGTTGCGACTCAAATCGCTCGGCGTTGTAATGATAGAGCCCAGTGCCCGCAGCGAGGAGCAAAATAGGCAACAGCAACCAGCGTTTGCCCGGTTGCCAGCGCGTCACGCCATTCCGACCTTGAATAAAAACTGTTACACTCATAGCCTAATTCAGCCATCTTATTATCGTAATGAAGAAGCTCCCTCAGCACCTCAGCCAATTACTGCATCAGTCGGGACGTTTGCCCGATCTGGCCGAGAAAGCGGAGCTTTTGTTGTATCTGAACCAGCATGTCAAACAACTGCTGTCAGGCCCTGTCAGCGAACAGCTGAAAGTTGCCAATCTGCGCCAAAGTGTGTTGGTTATTGAGACCCCTTCCGCCGCTTGGGCCGCCAGGATTAACTTTCAAAAAACCAAACTTCTTGCCCAACTTCAGGCAGAAACGCTCCCAATGCTTACCGCTATTGAGGTTAAAGTCAACCCGGCACTGGCAACATCGGGGGCAAAACCCCAAGTGGTTCACAGACAGCTGAGTGAAACTGCAGCTTCACATATTAATGCACTGGCCGAACACACCGAGGGCGAGCTGGGCCAGAAACTAAAACGGCTGGCTGCATTAGCCAGCCGTAAAAGGCAGTCCTAGTTTTACGATTAAGCCATCACGACATTGGATGGCATCATAAAGCTGACAGGCACATCCGCTTCTTTTTCGAAGCTGACCAACTCCCAGGCATCCTGCTGGGCAAGCAATGCCCGCACCAGCTGGTTGTTCAGGGCATGCCCCGTCTTGTAGGCACAGAACTCTCCGACTATGGCGTGACCCGCCACATACAGGTCACCAAACGCATCCAGAATCTTGTGCTTAACAAATTCATCCTCATAACGCAGGCCATCGGGGTTGAGGACACGATATTCATCAAGCACAACCGCGTTTTCCATACTGCCACCCAATGCCAGGTTGTTGGCACGCAGATACTCGATATCACGCATAAAACCAAAGGTTCTGGCACGACTGATATCTTTCACAAAGGCAGAAGAGGAAAAATCCATCACCATATGCTGTTGACTACGGGCGATTTCAGGGTGATTGAAATCGATGGCAAAATCGACTCTGAAACCTTTGAAAGGTCGCAGTTCAGCCCACTTATCACCGTCTTCAACACGCACTGTGCGCTTGATTTTCAGATATTTCTTGGCCGCTGACTGATCTTTGATCCCCGCGCTTTGCAGCAGGAATACAAAAGGGCTGGCACTGCCATCCATGATAGGGATCTCGGGAGCATCCACTTCAATAACGGCATTGTCGATTCCCAAACCCGCGAGTGCAGCAAACAGATGCTCAATCGTTGAGATGCGAACACCTTCATCATTGACCAGAGCCGTACACATAGTCGTTTCACGCACCTGCTCTGCCTTGGCAGCAATCTCCACTGCCGGCTGCATATCGGTGCGCACGAGTACGATCCCTGTATTGACTGGTGCGGGCTTGATAGTCAAAGTCACCTTATTGCCGGAGTGCAAACCGACACCGGTGGTCTTTACCATTTTTTCAACAGTTCTTTGAAAAATCATTTAGTTACCCGTATTCATCTCAACAAAAAGCCCTGCCTTTGACGATAAAATCGACACTCGACACTCGTCAGGCGCGGCTGGTCGGATATCCTAGCATAAATTGGTAATTTCACAAAAATTTACCTGCCTTTGCTTAACAGAAACAAAGGAGATCACCCAATTTACACCAGCGATAACCGCCAGTATCAGTCGGCTTGCTTACGCAAAAACGCCGGAATATCCAAATAATCAAGCTCGTTCTTGTGCGGGTTGGGCGCAGGCTGTGACGCAGGAACCGCATTGCTCTTGTGAGATACAGGCGCAACGGCTTCTTCCTGAGGCACGTAAGCTTCGACCTTAGGCTCTGGTACAGGTTCCTGACGTGGAGCAGGTTTGGATACCAGCTGAATGTCAGGTTTTCTTTCCGAACCTATGCCGGTAGCAACTACAGTGACTCGCAGCTCATCGCTCATTTCCGGATCGATAACAGCACCAACTACCACTGTCGCGTTGTCAGAAGCGTAAGCCTTGACGTGGTTACCCACAGTCTCGAACTCTTCGATGCTCATATCCATGCCGGCAGTGATGTTGACCAGTACGCCGCGGGCGCCTGCCAAGTCGATATCTTCCAGCAGCGGACTGGCTACGGCCGCTTCGGCAGCTTCTTCGGCGCGGTCTTCACCACGAGCCACCCCTGTGCCCATCATGGCGTTACCCATTTCGGACATAACGGTTTTCACGTCGGCGAAGTCGACGTTAATCAGACCGGGACGGGTGATCAGCTCAGCGATACCCTGCACCGCGCCCAAGAGTACGTTGTTGGCGGCAGCGAAGGCATCCAGCAGTGATGTACCACGGCCCAATACCTTGAGCAGCTTCTCGTTGGGGATAGTGATCAGCGAGTCAACATGTTTGGCCAGCTCTCCAATACCCTGATCGGCATAGGCCATACGCTTCTTGCCTTCGAATGGGAAAGGCTTGGTGACCACGGCCACTGTCAATATCCCTTCTTCGCGGGCAATCTGCGCCACCACAGGAGCAGCACCTGTACCCGTACCACCGCCCATACCGGCAGCGATGAAGATCATATCCGAGCCCTTGATGGCCTCACGGATATTTTCACGATCTTCTTCGGCAGCAGCGCGACCGACTTCCGGGTTGGCACCGGCGCCCAGGCCCTTGGTGACATCACGTCCCAGTTGAATTGTGGTGCCCGCGGCAGACTTACGCAGTGCCTGGGCATCTGTATTGGTGGCAACAAACTCAACACCTTCGATGTTGTGTTTCACCATATGTTCGACGGCATTACCACCGCCACCACCGACGCCGATGACCTTTATCACCGCCTCGTCAGAATGAGTATCCATGATCTCAAACATGGTTGAATTCTCCGTATTACCTGCGTTTACGTAAGTTAAAACTCACCTTTAAACCAACTCTGAACCCGATTCCAGAGACTGGTCACCCCTTGACGCTCGGGTCGTTCAAACTGACGTTCGATAACCCTGCGCGCGCCGTAATGTAACAGCCCAACACCTGTGGAGTAGATGGGCTGATCCACATATTCATACAAACCTTTCACCGGCAGCGGTGATGCCACCCTGACCGGCATGCCGAACGTGGCTTCGGCAACATCCACAGCCCCTTCGATAGAGGCTGTGCCACCGGTCAACACTATGCCGGCGGCAATTTGATCTTCTAGGCCACTGTCCTTGAGCTCTTTGAATACCAACTCGAACAGTTCCTGATATCTGGGTTCAACCACTTCGGCCAGAGTATGACGCGACATGGTTCTTGATGGCCGACCACCTACGGACGGAACCTCTATGCTGTCCTCACGGCTCACCATGGAGCTGCGGGCACTGGCATGCTGCACTTTAATCTGCTCGGCATGCGACAGCGGCGTGCGGAAAATTTTGGCGATATCACTGGTTACCTGATTGCCGGCCACCGGCACCACGGCGCAGTGACGCAGAGCGCCATTGGTATACACAGCGATATCTGTGGTACCGCCACCGACATCCACCAGACAAACACCCAGATCTTTTTCATCATTGGTCAGTACCGCATCGGCCGAAGCGATACCGGAAAACACCAGGTCGTCCACCTTGAGGCCACAGCGCTCAACACTCTTGGTGATATTCTTGGCCATATCATTGGCGCAGGTGACTATATGCACCTTGGCTTCCATCCGCATGCCGGACATGCCAATAGGGCTGCGGATCCCTTCCTGAACATCTATGGCATATTCCTGCGGCAGTACGTGCAAAATGCGGCGCTCGGTGGGGATCTTCACCGAACGGGCCGTGTGAATGACGTTGTCCACGTCTTCCTGGGTCACCTCTTCATCATTGATGGAGACCATGCCGTTTTCGTTCTGACAATCGATATGCTTGCCGGAAATGCTCAAATACACCGAAGACACCTGACAGTCTGCCATCAGCTCGGCCTGATCCAGGGCCCGCTGCACACTGCGCACGATAGAATCGAGGTCGTTGACCCCGCCTTTATCCATGCCGCGTGATGGATGATTACCCAGACCGACGACACTGATTTCGCCATCGGGCAAGACTTCACCTATGATCACAGCGACCTTGGATGTCCCTATGTCCAATCCGACGATCAGATTTCTATCTTGGTTCTTGGTCATTAATTAACGGCTCTCTTCTTGTGCGTCTTCCCAGCCTACTGCCAGACCCGTGTCATAGCGTAGATCCACTCTGGCGACACTCTTTTCCTGTTTAACCAACTCGGGATACACGTTGATAAAACGCTGTATCCGCGCCATCTTGTCCTCTCGTCCCAACTCCAGCATGATGCCGTTGCCCAAAGTCGCCTCCCAGGCATGTCTCGGGCTGAGACTCAATCTATCCAGCTTGAAGCTGTTTATCCGCAGCAGTTCATCCATCTGCCGAAAGGAGATTAATACCTCCTTCGCCATAGGTTCAGGTCCCGCCAGCCAAGGCAGATTTTCCAGCCCGGGTTGCGGTGGCGCCAGGAACACCTCGCCGTGTTCATTGAGCCATTCATCCTGATTCCAGTGCGCCACGGCGACCTGCTCCTGCAGATAAACCTTCAGCTTGGCCGGCCATTCGCGCCGAACCGAGGCCCTGTATACCCAAGGCAGGGCCTCCAGCGCCTGCTGCACCTCGGCCACATCAGCGCTGAAAAAGCTACGCTGCATCAAGTCCTGCAAGGCGCCACGGATTTCCGCATCCGTGGTGTACTGGCGCTCGCCTTTTATCGCCACTGCCTCAATGGGCAAGGCCTCGGCATCATTCAGCACCAGTCCCAATTTCCAAGCCGCCAAGCCGAATGCCGCCAGTACCAACAGCAGAAAGCCAATCCCGCTGCAGAGATACCAATTGACTCCGGCTAGCCTTGCCCGGCCCTTGTGCAACCTGTCCTTCAGCGCCATGGTCCTGCCCGTTAGCTTGGCGGAAAACCGGCCATTATATAGGGCTGGTTTTCTTGGTCAAAAGATACTGTTTTCAAGCTATTAAGCGGCGAAAATCTATTCAGCAATCGTATCTTTCTTATCATCACTAAACCCCAGTTTGCTGCTCGCCAGTTGGCGCGCCAGGGCGCCTATATTGCCTGCGCCTTGGGTCATCAGCAGATCGCCGTCCTTGAGCACATCCGGCAGTATCTCCTGCAACTGCTCCGGCGTAGCGACATAGATAGGGTCGACCTGACCACGCAATCTGATGCTGCGGCACAACGCGCGGCTGTCTGCTCCCGCGATAGGTGCTTCACCGGCGGGATAGACCTCCAGCAGCAATAGGCCATCGACCTGAGACAATACTTCGACAAAGTCCTCGTACAGATCCCGGGTGCGGCTATATCTGTGTGGCTGATAAGCCATCACCAGGCGCTTATTAGGCCAACCGGCACGAGCCGCCTTGATAGTGGCGGCGACTTCGCTGGGATGATGGCCGTAATCATCAACCAGCATCACCTCGCCCTTGGGAGTATCGAAGGCCCCCAAGTGCTGGAAGCGGCGGCCAATTCCCTGGAACTCCGCCAGCGCCTGCACTATGGCGGCATCATCTATATCATCTTCACTGGCCACGGCAATCGCCGCCAAGGCGTTCAGCACATTGTGCCGTCCAGGCAGATTCAGCAGTAGCTCCAAGTCATCCCGCCCCTTGCGACGCACGGTGAAACGGCATTGATGCCCTTCCTGGCTAAAGTTGAGTGCCTGCACATCGGCCTCATCACTGAAGCCATAGGTCACCATGTGGCGACCAATACGCGGCATGATCTCTTTCACCACAGGATCATCGATACAGAGCACGGCCACGCCGTAGAACGGCAAGTTATGCAGGAAGTCCACAAAGGTGGTTTTTAACTTCTCAAAATCGCCGCCATAAGTATCCATATGGTCGGCTTCAATATTGGTTACCACACTCACCATGGGCTGCAGATGCAGGAAGCTGGCATCACTCTCATCGGCCTCGGCGATAAGGTAACGGCTGTGCCCCAAGCGAGCATTGGTGCCGGCACTATTAAGCAGGCCACCTATTACAAAGGTCGGATCCCGCTCGGCCTGGCCATAAACACTGGCGATAAGGCTGGTTGTAGTGGTTTTGCCATGGGTGCCGGCAATCGCCACCCCATGACGGTAACGCATCAGCTCGGCCAGCATCTCGGCACGGCGCACTATCGGAGTGCGGCTGGCTCTGGCGGCCGCGACTTCCGGGTTATCCGCTTTAATCGCGGTGGAAACCACCACCACATCAACGTTCACCACAGCCTCGGCACTGTGGCCGATAATGATGCGAGCACCCAGAGCCGCCAAACGTTCAGTCACGGCATTTTCGGCAATATCCGAACCACTGACCTGATAACCTTCGTTAACCAGAACCTCGGCAATGCCCCCCATGCCAGCACCACCTATGCCAACAAAGTGAATGCGACGCACCCGGCGCATTTCCGGGATCATGGCGCGAAGCTGGGCGTATTTCTCTGCTCTGTTATTCATCTATTTCCTTTCTCTGCCAGTTCGATACAGACTTGGGCGACTTTATCGGTCGCATCCAGCACGGCGGCCGCTCTGGCTCTTTGCCCCATCAGGGCCAATTCATTTCTATCACTGCCAAGCAAGGCCAGCTTATTCGCCAGCCTGGGCACATCGACAATCGGCTGCGGCAACAGGAAGGCCGCACCCGCATCCACCAACACCTGGGCGTTGCGGGTCTGGTGATCATCCACCGCATGGGGATAAGGCACCAACAGGCTGGGCAGGCCAACGGCCGCCAACTCGGAAACGGTTAACGCTCCGGCGCGGCAGATGACCACATCGGCCCAGCGATAGGCGGCTTCCATATCATCGATAAACTCGGCCACTTTGACTCTGCCGTCTTGTCCCAGCTGCTGATATTCGGCTTCCACCGGCGCCTGATTGCCCTTACCCACCTGATGCCAAACCGTCACCGACTGTGACTTGCTGACCTCGGCAACCACGGCCGGCATAAGGTCGTTGAATACCTTGGCCCCCAAGCTGCCACCGACGACCAGAATTTTCAGCGCATCCTGATGCTGGGCTCTGGGCTGCCCACCCAGAGTGATAAGCTCCTGGCGAATAGGGTTGCCCACCACTTCGGCCTTACCCGGCTCGAAGGTGTTGGCAAAGGCGCACAGCACCTTAGTGGCGATACGGGAAAGCAGCTTATTGGTCATCCCCGGAATGGCATTTTGCTCATGCAACACCAACGGAATACCACTGAGCTTGGCGGCAACGCCGCCCGGACCGCTGGCAAAGCCACCCATGCCCAACACCACATCCGGCCGAAATTCGCGGATGACCCTGCGCGCCTGAATAATCGAGCGCAGTACCTTGAAAGGCGCTGCCAGCTTGCGCACTATGCCGTTACCGCGCACGCCCTTGATGTCAATAAAATCTATGTCAAAGCCGTGTTGAGGCACCAAGCGCGCCTCCATCCGGTCTGCCGTGCCCAGCCAACGCACCTGCCAGCCCTGCTGTGCCAGGCGTCGGGCCACTGCCAACGCCGGGAAAACGTGACCGCCGGTACCACCGGCCATCACCAAAATACGTTTGTTATTCACATTATTACCTTTCATGACTTCAGCCTCCCCTGTACCGCCTGGATCAGGCTGAGACGCCGCTCATGATCTATCCGGATCAGCATCATGACAGCAGCCGTCATCACCCAGAGACTACTGCCGCCATAGCTGATAAAGGGCAGTGTCAGCCCCTTGGTCGGCAAAATGCCGATACTGGCGCCCACGTTCACCACAGTCTGGAAACAGATCCAGATCCCTATGGCGTAAGCCAGATAACCCTCAAATGCCCGATCCATGGCCAAGCATTGACTGCCGAGACGAATTGCCCGCAGCGCCACAAACAGCAGTACCGCCAGCACAGCGATAATGCCCATAAATCCAAGCTCTTCCCCTATAACGGCAAAGATAAAGTCAGTGTGCGCCTCCGGCAGGTATTCCAGTTTCTGGATACTGTTGCCAAGCCCCTGACCAAACCAGTCGCCGCGGCCATAGGCCATCAGCGACTGAGTCAACTGGTAACCACTGCCGAACGGATCCTGCCAGGGGTCGAGGAAGGAAGTTACCCGCCGCATCCGGTAGGGCTCCCGCAGAACCAAAGCCACAAAGGTCATAACCCCTGCAAGGATCAACGCAAAGAAGTCCAGCAAACGGGCGCCGGCCAAAAACAGCAGCCCGACTGTGCCAACAAACAGCACCACCACAGTTCCCAGATCCGGTTGCATCAGGATCAAGAAGGCATAGACGGCAAAAACCGCAATCGGTTTGTAAAAGCCCTTGGCGTTTTCACGCACTTCCTGATGCCGCCGTACCAGATAACCGGCCATGTAGACCGCAAAAGCAAACTTGGCTATCTCGGCTACCTGAATTCTCACCGGCCCCAGAGACAGCCAACGGGTCGCCCCGTTTACCGTGGTGCCTACTATCAATACCGCCACCAACATGACGCCGACCAGCAACAACATCAGTGGACTCAGTTGCTGCCAGCGCTGCATCTCTACCTGCAACACCACTGCGGCTATCACCACGCAACCCACCAGATAAAACAGATGCCGGGTCACAAAGTGAAACGGATTACCTGTCAGGCTCTGGGCTTCCGGCATAGAAGCCGACATCACCATCACAAAGCCAAAGGCGATAAGCGACAAAACGGCAAGCAGCAAACGCCGGTCATACAGTTGCATGCCCTGCGATTGCTTCTCACCGAACCAGTTGGGCCAGCGCCATTTGAGGCTGGTCCCGAACAGGCTGAGTTGTCGCTCCTCACTGCTCATCCAGTGCCTCCACCAGTTGGCGGAAATCATCGCCCCTGGCCATAAAGTTGCTGTACATATCCAGGCTGGCGCAGGCCGGTGACAATAAGACTATGTCTCCGGAACTCGCCAGCTCGGCGGCCTTGCTTACAGCTTCTGCCATGGAGCCGACCTTGATGGCGCCCTCTTTCAATGCCGCTATCTTGTCACCGTCTCGCCCCAGGGTAATAAGGTGAGTCACTGTACCCAGCGCACTGGCTAGCGGCCGGAAATCGGCTCCTTTACCATCGCCACCTGCGATCAGGATCACATCACCGAGATAGTCACTGAGCCCTTCGAGCGCAGCCACGGTAGCGCCCACATTGGTGGCCTTGGAATCGTTGAGCCAAGTGGCGCCATTCTTGACGGCTACCAGTTCACATCTGTGCGGTAGTCCCTTGAACTCGCGAGCCACTCTGGCCATGGCTTCCTTATCCACTCCGGCCGCATCGGCCAACGCCATGGCGGCCAGCAAGTTGGAATGGTTATGGCTGCCAAGCAGCGCCACATCCATTAGATTCATGATTTCACTGCTGCCGTGGAAAATCTTGCCGTCGGTGATCCCCCACTCATCCCCTTCGGGGTTACCCAGACCAAAGCTGTTGTTGTTCATGGGTGACATGGGCTGCGTTTGCGGATCATCCCGATTGAAAATCGCCAGTCGACTCAGTTCATAGAGCCGCAGTTTGGCCTGGCGATAGGCTTCCAGGTCGCTGTATCTGTCCATGTGGTCTTCAGAAATATTCAGGCAAGTGGCCACCAAACATTTGAGACTATGGGTCGTTTCCAACTGGAAACTGGACAGCTCCAGCACATAGTGACTAACGTTTTCGCCCAAAAGCTCCAGCGCCGGTACCCCTATGTTGCCGCCGATAGCCACCTGCTTGCCACCGGCTTTGAGCATTTCACCGACCAGAGTCGTCACAGTCGACTTGCCATTGGAGCCGGTAATCGCCAGCACACATGGACCCTTGTCGGCGATGGCGCGGGCAAACAGTTCCACATCGCCGATCACTTCTATGCCCATATCCAACGCCGCCCTTACTTCGGGGGTATCCATGGGGATCCCTGGACTGATGATGATCTGCTCGGCCTGCACCAGACCACGGCAATCGAAACCACCGAAGCAAAACTCCAGATCCGGAAACTCATTTTTCAGCGCCTCAGCACCGGGTGGATTGCGGCGGCTGTCCATCACCATAGGGGCATGCCCCTGAGCCACCAGATAGCGCACCACAGACAAGCCTGTGGCCCCCAATCCCAACACTATGTGCGAACAGCGACTCATCATGACTGTTTACCTCAACTTCAGGGTGGCCAATCCCAGCAGAACCAGGAACAAAGAGATAATCCAGAAACGCACTATCACTCTGGGCTCGGGCCAACCTTTCAATTCATAGTGGTGGTGTATGGGGGCCATACGGAAAATCCGTTGGCCACGCAGCTTATAGGATCCAACCTGAAGGATGACTGACACAGTCTCCATTACGAATACACCGCCCATAATCACCAGCAAGATTTCCTGGCGTACCAGCACAGCCATGGTGCCGAGCGCAGCGCCCAGTGACAACGAGCCCACGTCGCCCATAAACACTTGTGCCGGATAGGTGTTGAACCAAAGGAAACCAAGACCGGCACCGACTATCGCGGTGCAGACAATCACCAGTTCACCGGCGCCAGGCAGATGCGGAATATGCAGATAGCCGGCAAATTGCGCATGGCCGGAGAGGTAAGCAATAAGCGCGAACGCCGCCGCAACCATAACGGTCGGCATAATCGCCAAGCCATCGAGGCCGTCGGTCAGGTTAACCGCATTGCTCGAACCCACTATGGTGAAATAGGCCAGTACCACAAAAAATAGCCCCAGCTGCGGCATCACATCCTTGAAGAAAGGCACCACCAATTGGGTTTCACCCGGCAGGGCCGCGGTGGCGTAGAGATAAAAGGCCACAGCAATTGCCGCCAGCGACTGTAAAATGTACTTCCAACGGGCCACCAGCCCCTTGGGATCCTTACGCACCACCTTGCGGTAATCATCGAGGAAACCGATGAGGCCAAAGCTGCCCAGAACGAATAACATCACCCAGACATAACGGTTACCGAGATCGCCCCACAGCAGGACACTGATAAAGATCCCCGCCAGCACCAGCAATCCACCCATTGTTGGGGTGCCACGCTTACTGAAATGTGACTCAGGGCCATCGTTACGCACCACCTGGCCTATCTGCAAAAGCTGCAAACGTTCAATCAACTTGGGCCCCCACCAGAGCGCGAAGCTGAGGGCGGTCAACAACCCCAGAATCGCTCTGAAGGTCAAATAGGAAAACACGTTAAACCCGGTATAAAACTGGGTTAGATACTCCGCCAGATACACCAGCATCTACACTAACTCCCCACGCCCGAAGGCTGATTTAAGGGCCTCGACCACACGCTCCATACGCATGCTGCGTGAACCCTTGACCAATACAGTGACACTCCCTGACAACTGATTGATATATTTGATTAAACTTTCCACCAAACGCCCTTGGGTATCCGGATGTTCCGTACCAAACCCCTGGCTGGTGTTCTGGGTTAATTGACCGCAGCAAAACAGGGCATCTATCCCGGCCTCCCGGGCATACTCACCCAGCTCGCGATGCAAAAGGGGGGCATTGTCGCCTAATTCCCCCAAATCGCCCAGTACCAGAATGCGATTTCCGTGAATTTCGTGAAGCCAGTTGATCGCAGCCTTGACCGAGGCCGGATTGGCGTTATAGCTATCGTCGATCAGCTGCACTCGCCCAAGCTCAGTGGGCAGCATGCGTCCCTTGACCGGCTGCATCTGTTGCAAGCCAGAGATAATGCTTGCCATATCCAGGCCCAGCGCCAGGCAAACCGAAGTTGCCGCCAGGGCATTGGCCACCTGGTGTCGGCCGGCCAGCGGCAGCGCCAGCGAATACTCCTGTTGCTGCCAGCAAAGAGTGCAGCGATAACGCCCCGAGGCATCGGCCTGTAAATCTTTGGCTGTCAACTCGGCTGCTGCGTCAATGCCATAGCTTAACTGACGGTAGCCTAACGCAGCCTGACGCATTACCTCGGCGTATCTGTCATCGGCATTGATAATGGCGCAGCCGTCCGGGGCCAAGTGATTGAAAATCTCGGATTTGGCCGCCGCCACACCGGCCTCTGAGCCAAACCCTTCGAGGTGGGCGCTGGCAACATTGTTCACCAGGGCAACATCCGGGCGCACTATGGCCGAGGTGTAATCAATTTCACCCTTGTGGTTGGCACCAAGCTCAAATACCGCGTATTCGTGTTCAGGCTCCAGTCGCAAGGCTGTCAGCGGCACGCCTATATCGTTGTTGAAGTTACCGGCGGTGTAGAGCACCTTGGCATGTTGCGACAATATGGTCGCCAACATCTCCTTGACGCTGGTCTTGCCGTTGGAGCCAGTCAAGGCAACACACTTGAGTGATACCAGGCTGCGTACCATAGCCGCCAGTTGCCCCAGGGCCTGGTGAGGGTCGGCCACCAGCAGCTGCGGCACATCGAGTGCCAACTCGCGGCTGACCAGGAGCGCTGCGGCGCCATTTTTGACCGCCGTTGGCGCAAACTCATGGGCGTCGAAGCGCTCACCCTTGAGGGCGATAAACAAACCTTTGGTGCCTATATCGCGGCTATCTGTGCTGACACTCTCAACCAGCTGCTCTGCGGCAGTCGCTGGAATCAACTTGGCATTTAGCGCCGTGGCTATCTGTTGCAGAGTTAAAGGGATCATGCCTTGCCTCCGCTAAGTTCCAGCGCCAAGGCCCGCTCATCGTAGTGATGACGGCTTCCTGCCACTTCCTGATAGGTTTCATGCCCCTTGCCGGCCAGCAAAATCACATCTCCCGCCTCGGCCTGGGCGCAAACCTGTTTAATGGCTGTCACCCTATCGACACAGGAGAATGCCGCCTCGGGTTGAGTCAGCCCGGCCATGACTTCATCAATGATGGTTTGCGGCTCTTCGCTGCGAGTATTGTCACTGGTGACCATCAAGCGGTCGGCAAAAGCCTCGGCAGCGCGGGCCATCTGCGGCCGCTTGCCCCTGTCACGATCGCCGCCGCAGCCAAAGACACACCAGAGGCTGTTGTCGGTATGCAGCCGCAGCGCCTTGAGCGCTTGCTCCAGCGCATCCGGGGTGTGGGCATAATCCACCACCAGCGAAAAACCTTTGTTCGACGGGAAACACTCCATCCGTCCGGGCACGGGCTTCAGGGCCGGTGACAGCGACAGCAGCTTTTGCAGCGGATACCCCATGGCATAGAGCGCCGTCAGCGCCGCCAACAGATTGGAGAGATTGAATTCGCCCAGCAGCGGGGTCTCCAGCACGCCTTTGCCTTCCGGCCAGTGGATCTCGGCGCGCACGCCCTTGGCGTGATATTGAGGATTAACAGCAACAACTGCCGCTCTGGGATCTTGCTTAATGCTATAGCCGAGCAACTTGGCCTTGGGCAGCTCCTCGAACCAGGCCTGCCCTGTGGCGTCATCCAGGTTAATCACCGCGTGTTTGAGACAGGCAAACCGCATCAGCCTCAATTTGGCCGCAGCATAAGCCTCCATGGTCAGGTGGTAATCCAGATGATCCCGGCTCAGGTTGGTAAACACAGCCACTTCAAAGGGCGCGGCTTCTACCCGCCCCTGCACCAAACCGTGGCTGGACACTTCCATGGCGCAGACGCTGACATCCATCTGCTCAAAAGCCTTGAGCTGGGCCATCACGGCCAAGGCATCACTGGTAGTATTGGTCGCTTCCTGGAGCTCCCCCAGCAAACCGTTCCCCAAAGTGCCCATAACACCGGCCTTTTCGCCGAGCAAAGACACCCACTGGGCGACAAGCTGGCTGACAGAAGTCTTGCCATTGGTGCCGGTAATCCCCACCAGGCGAGGCTTGACTGCGTGAATGCCATAGAACTGGGCCGCCAGCGCCGATAGCTGCCGACTCAGTTGAAAAAAGTAGATGGTTAAGCCTTGCTCCCGCTCCACCTTGCCGTGGGCATCCGGATCATCCGTATGCAGCAAGGCGGCCGCGGCTCCCTTGTTGAAGGCGGCGGCAACATACTCCCTACCATCGGCCTGATGTCCGGGAACGGCCACGAAAAGGCCACCTTCAACCACTTTCCGACTGTCTAGACAGGGCTCGGCCACCGCCTCCGCGCCGGAGTAATGAAACCAGGGAGCCAGCAGATCCCGCAATAACATCATTCTGCTCTCCTAGGTACCTGAGCCAGTTGCACGCGAGTATCATCACTCACAGGCTCCACATTCAACATCTGCAACGCGCCGGACATCACCTTGCCAAACACAGGTGCCGCCACCACGCCGCCATAATATCTGTCCCCTTTGGGCTCGTTGATCACCACTACCATGGCAAGCCTGGGGTTATTGGCCGGCGCGACACCGGCAAACAGGGCAACATAATCATCGCCATAGCCACCGGCTATCGCCTTACGACTGGTGCCCGACTTACCGGCAACCGGATAGCCTTCAATATGCGCCCGAGTACCTGTGCCGCCCTTCTCGGTCACGCCCACCAGCATGTTGATCACATCGCGGGCCACGTCCGGGGCTATTACCCGGGCGCCTTCCGGCGGTTGCTTCAGTTTAAGAATCGATACCGGGTAAAGCATGCCGCCGCTGCCCAGAGTGGCGTACATACGCGCCAATTGCAGCGGGGTAGCGGTCAGGCCATAGCCGAAGGACAGAGTCGCCCGTTCAAAGTCGGACCATCTGTGTCTGTCCTGCACCAAACCGGCACTCTCGCCGGTCAGGTTGATCCCTGAATAGTTGCCGAGCCCCATGGACTGATAGGTGCCCAGCAGCTGCTGCACCGGCATTTCCAGTGCCAACTTACTGATCCCCACGTTACTGGACTTGATCAAAATCTTCGCCAGTGACATATCGCCATAGTTGCGAGCATCCCGCACCTGCCGACCACCGATACGCATCCAACCGGGTGATGTCGGGATTAGCTCATCGCTCTTGACGATTCCGGCTTCCAGCGCTGCTACCACCACAAAGGGTTTCACCGTCGAACCCGGCTCGAAGGTGTCTGTCAGGGCGCGGTTACGCATCCTGTGGCTCTGCAGATTTTCCCGCGAGTTGGGGTTATAGGAGGGGGTGTTGACCATCGCCAGCACTTCACCCGTGTGCACATCCAGCACCACCACAGAACCGGATGTTGCCTGGTTCATTTCGGTGGCACGCTTGAGCTCACGGTAAGCCAACTGTTGAATACGCTGATCTATGCTGAGCACCAGATCATTGGGGCTCTCGCCCTCCTGGATGATATCCAGCCGCTCAACCACCCGGCCGTCACGGGACTTGCGCACCTTCTGCTTGGAGGGAGTACCGGTCAGCCAGCTATTGTAAGTGTTTTCAATGCCTTCGATGCCGACATCATCAATATTGGTGATCCCGACCAGCTGAGCGCTGATCTCACCGGCCGGATAGTAACGGCGTGATTCAGACTTGAGGTAAATACCAGGTAGCTTCAGTTGTTCGATATAGTGCGCTACCGCCGGGGTAACCTGGCGCTTGAGGTAGGTAAAGCGTTTCTTGGGGTTGGACTGCACCCTTGCCAACAGGTCATCCAGCGGCTCGTGCAATACATCGGCCAGCGCCCGCCAACGGCGCATATCATTGAAGCCATCCTTGTCGTGAACCACCTTGGGGTCGGCGTAGACGGCACGTACAGGCACGCTGACGGCCAGCATCTCGCCGTTGCGGTCAGTGATAAGCCCTCTTTGCACCTCGTTGGAGGTGGTTCGCAAAGTGCGCATATCACTTTCATGACGCAGTTTTTCCGGTTCTATCACCTGGATGTAGGCGGCACGTCCAACAAGCGAGACAAACAACAGGCAAACAAACGCCACCACCACCTGCAGTCGCCAGTGGATCAGTTGGGGCTTTTGAATCCTTTTAGCCTGTTTTCTCATGGGAGTCTCACTACCACCTCTTCATTGGGTAAGGGCCTTATCATGTCCAATTCCTTGGTCGCAATCCGGGTTATCCGGCTGTGCTCTGCCTGCGACTGTTCTTCCAGCAACAGGTTGCGCCACTCGATATCCAAGCGATCCCTTTCCTGTAATAGCTTGTCCAACTCACTGGTTTGGGTACGGCTGATGTGGCTGGTATATACCACGGCAACCGCATTACCCAGTACCAGCATGCCCAGCAAGAGGATCCATTTGTGCTGCCAAAGATCCTGCAGCACTATGCGCGCCAGATTGAGTTGCGACTTACTCACCGTCAACCTCAGTAAGGCAAACGCTCGGCAATTCTGAGTACAGAACTGCGGGCCCGGGCATTAACGGCAATCTCTTCATCCGACGGTTTCATCGCCTTGCCTATGGGCAACAGCTGCCGCGAGCGGTTGAGCTCGGCCTCGGTCACCGGCAAGCCGTAGGGCACTTCCTCGCCTTTGCTGTGACGGCGGATAAAACGCTTCACCATGCGATCTTCCAGGGAATGGAAGCTGATGATCGACAGCCGTCCCTTGGGCGCCAGTACTTGCAGTGCCCCTTCCAATGCTTGATCTATCTGATCCAGCTCGCTGTTGATATAGATGCGAATCGCCTGAAACACTCGAGTTGCCGGATGCTTGTTGCGCTCTTTGTGTTTGGTGATCCTTTCGATCAAGCCGGCCAAATCTTTGGTGCGCAAAAACGGCTTCTCATCACGGTCGGCGGCGATACAACGGGCGATATGGCGGGCGTTTTTCTCTTCACCATAGGTCTTGAATACCCAAGCCATATCTTCGACTTCGGCCCTGGCGAGCCACTGAGCCGCCGTTTCGCCCTGGCTGTTATCCATCCGCATATCCAGTGGGCCATCACGCAGAAAACTAAAGCCTCGTTCGGCATCGTCCAGTTGCGGTGATGACACACCGAGATCCAGTAAGACACCGTCTATCTTGCCCACCAGCCCAAGTTGCTCAACATAGTCGGCCAACTGGCCAAAACCGCCATGGACTATGGTGAAACGCGGATCATCGGCAAACTGTTTGGCAGCTTCAATGGCCGCCGGGTCTCTATCGATGGCAATCAGCCGCCCCTGTTCACCCAGGCGGGAAAGGATCTGACGTGAGTGTCCGCCTCGACCGAAAGTACCGTCGATATAGATGCCATCTGGGCGGATATTGAGCCCGTCTACCGTTTCTTGAAGCAGGACAGACAGGTGGGCAAAGTTTTGGCTCATCACTCTCTTCTTTAATCTGGTCTCACTCATCAGAGTGAGAAATCCGCCAGCCGCTCACTGGCGGTCAATCCCTGGCTCTTAATCATCTCCAGGCTGTCGGCCAGCTGCTGCTGCCAGACCTGCTCATCCCAGAGTTCGAATTTGTTCAACTGCCCGACCAACATGGTCTTCTTTTCCAAAGAAGCGTATTGCCTGAGCGGCGGAGTCAGCAAAACCCGGCCGTTGGCATCCAATTCACATTCCTGGGCATAGCCCAACATCAGGCGCTTCATCGCCCGCTCCTGTGGTTGAAAATCAGACAGACCGAGCAGCTTGTCGGCGACTTTGTTCCATTCGTTTATCGGATAGATCAACAGGCAGGGAGATTGGATATCCACAGTGATTACCAGCTTGCCTTGATGATCGGCATGCAGAGGCTCGCGGTATCGCGTTGGCATAGCGATCCGCCCCTTGGCATCCAGATTCAAAGCACTTGCGCCGGAAAACACTTGGTTTCATCCTTGCTCAGTTAATAGATCCACAAATATCCACAAATTCCCACAGATGCTAAGTTTAGGGATAGTCAACAAGGATTGTCAAGCAATGCAAACTCGAATAAAGCCAGTCACCAAGCGGGTTAGCAGCGTGTCACAACATTTTTTGAACAGCCGAATTCCAAGTGGCAAAAAGTGGTACTACCGCCCCTGGCAGTGGAAAATTTCAACACTGACAGGGGAGATTTTCACAGTGAAAAGAAACGATTGTGGAGAAGTTTCCCGGATCCGGGCATTCAGGAGTGCGATCCAGTGCAAACTTCTGTGGCGGCAAAACTCGGCCAGGATAAACCACTATGCCAACCTTACAGCTGTATCTGAGGGTTAAATGTTAAATCATGGTTAACTAAAATTTCTTGCCCATATCAGAACGACAGGCTTTTCCTACATAGTGTTCAGAGCCTGAGTCAAAGATTTCAGCACTGTTTTGATACAGCCGGAACCCCAAAGGATAAATTCAGTCTAACTTTTAGGCGAAACAGGCCGATAAAGGATACAGAATAGGCTAACAGTTAAAGCATCTAACCGGCGCAAAAGCCGCCGGCACGGGGAACTCTAATGGGATTGGACAGCATTTACGCCATGTTGGCACGCCCGGTCAAGGCGGTATTTCAGCCCAAACGCGAAGTGGAGCAGGTCAAGACCAGCTCCGCCATAGCGCCCGACAGCCACGAAGCCCCGCAATCGCAACTGCCTCCCGAAATAGACAAGCGTGAAAAAGTCGCTGATCGCCGCAAAGAGCAGAAAGGCTTTGCCCACGAGCGGCGTAAACATAACCGCCGCCAGGAAGATGAAGAAAGGGATGACTCCAGGGCGCAGGAAGAAGGCAAGGGTCAGATCATAGATATCGATGTCTGACCCTGCCGGTGAATGTCATTGAATCAAGGCTTCACAGCTGCGCCGCCACCCGCTGGCGTATCTCGGCCAAATTGGTTTCGCGAAGTAGTTTGCCATCCTCATAAACGGTTTGCAGCAGCCCCTGGGCTTCTTCAGTCACCGAAACATCGTCTTTCAGCACCAGCTCCCCGTCTTGCATAACCACTTGCAGTAACCCCTTGGCGGAACGCTTTTGGCTATCAGTCTTGGGTGCCTTGAAAATCGCCAGCGGTTCGCCGTCTTTTATCACGTGGGTCGCCTTGACTGCCGAGCCATGGGTATCTCGGGTGACATATTGATAGCTGTATGAGCCAATCCCCAGCACGACTTTGGAAGCAAAACCTTTGTCCATCAAACGCTGCAGTATTTGTCGTTGGCGCTCGAGCGTGATGGCATCGCCATAAATGGCACCCACATGGTTATCCAATAACTTGTAACCCTTGTCGGTCAAGGTGCCACCAAAAATGTCCCACAGGCACTCGATAAGCCCCTTCACCTCGCAGGCCATCAGGGTTTGCCGCTGCAGACCGATAAACTCACCATGCCAACTGATCGCCTCATAACCGTTATCGGCTGCCTTTTGCAATGCTTCATCCAGGCCACATTCGCGGATAAGTGATTCAGGCGCCAGCTTATAACCGCTGAGAATGGTCACAGGATCGCCGGAGTCGGGACGGATCACCAGGGTGCCGTCACGCTCGAGGATCTCCTGCTTGAGTTCAGGTAAGTATTGAGTCACCAGAGTCCAGAAATCCCAGGTATCAGACACCACACTAAGGATCCCCTTGGGAGACTGGGTCTGCATCAGATAACGGAAGAAGGCGATCTCCCCTTCGAGGATCCAGGAACAGGTCACCGAGTGCTCGGTGGCATCCACTGAGGCGCCGACCAACTCCTTATCGACATCGGCACCATAGTACTTCTCGGCAAACAGCACCGCCGGAATGGTGTCGGTTCCAACAAAACCGCTGGCCAAATGGCCAAAACCACTCATGGCAGCGGCCTGCTTACCGAACATGCCGCGAAAACTGAAGTCATGCCCCTGAAACGCTACCATCTCGGCAGGCAGACCTGTCTTGTCGGCGAACTCTTTAAAGGTGCGCAGGTAAGCTACGGCCGTGGTGGCACTGGTTTGTATCGGCCAGTTTTCACAACTGAGCACAGTTTCTATCATGTTGGTCAACCAGGGGAAATCCGGATGGGTGTTGACTATGGTCAACGGCGGCACCAGATAAGGCACCAGAGTCCCCTCTTCCAGCGCCTTGATCCTCAGCGGTAAATACCCAAGGTCGTGGAGTTTTTCCAGATAAGAGACATCGACGCTGTACCCCAGCATGGCACTGAGTATGCGCTTATGGGCGGCCACGGCCTGCGCCTTGGGCTGACGAAAGAAGCTGTCCCACTCCTCCATCAAATAGCTCTTGATAAAATACTGCAGTCCAATAAAGGCGACTTTGTCATTGTCCATTATGTTGGCATTGCGACCGCTGCGGGAAGTGAAGTTGGCATACACCTCGGTCACCTGAGGATGATAGGCGCGACCATGAAACTCTTTGTAGACATCCTTCTGCATTGAGGGGGCGATGATACTCATAATAAACTCCTTTTATTCAAACAGTTTCAAGGTGTGCAGCTCGACAATTTGCGACTCAAACGGATGCAATGGACACACAGAATCTGTGGTAAACACGGCATCAATCAAACCTTCCAGCGGTTCGATTCCGCGGGAAAACAGGCCATGGGTCACATAGAGTCCCACTCGGGCGGCGCCTTTTTGTTTCAAAAGCCGCGCCAGCTCGATAAAGGTTCTGCCACCGTCACAAATATCATCCAGGATCAGCAGACTGCGGCCAGCGACATCGGCGTCCAACTCGGATGCCAATATTGTGCCCGTCGCCGGATCCCGGCGTTTACTGGCCTGAAAAACTTCGGCCTCAATCCCGGCGGCACTCAGCGCATCGGCAACCTTGGCTATCTTGTGGCTTGCGCCCTTGTCCGGCGCAAGCAGTGCCGCCTGGTGGGTTTGCAGCCACTGCTTCAGCTGCGCAAACTGACAAACCAACTGCGCCTGATGTACCTGCTCGGCCTCCAGCAGTTGCTCACTGACCGCCGAGTGCAGATCCCAGCAGCGGATCTGGCTGAAGCCGGCATTTCGCAGCAACCCCGCCATCACGGCGGCGGAAAAGGCCTCACCGGCGACGCAAACCCTGTCTTGGCGGGCATAGGGGAAATAGGGAAGTTGCAGTGAAACCTGAATGCCGGGTGCAGCGCGGTCCAAAGCATCTTTGATCAGCAGCAGCTGCATGATGGCATCACTGCTCTGCAACCTGGCGCAGATAATCGCGCTCTCTACCTGTTGTCCATCAAAACCCGCCAGACGCACATGTTGCTCACCACCGGCAAACTGCCATTGCTCAACAGTCAAAGCCTGTCTGGTCGCATCTTTGTTTACTAGCTCAATACTGATATCCATATCGCTCACCATTAAGTGTCTTAGTGACACTTAATCTAAAGCAACAGCTTGGAGTGGTCAAGCTTATTTCGAGTCAAAAGGACACTTATCTAAAAAGAAGAATTAAAATAATGGATAAGATAGTGGTAAACCAAAGAAGCTCGAATGGAGTTTCAAGCTTCCAGGTTGCGTACAAAGCGATAATCGGCAGCTTCAGGCAATACCCGGTAGAGCTGGGGTGGGCGACCGACTTCGACCCGGCCCTCTCCACAGGGGGCGAGCACGCCGGCCTGCTCGATTCGCCGCCGGAAAGATTTCTTCTGCAGTGGCTTGCCCAAAATGGCCTCATGCACTCGCTGCAACTCGGCCAGGGTAAACAATTCCGGCAGGGCAAAAGCCGCCACCAGGCTGTAAAGCGCCTTTTGGCGTAAGCGCTCCTGTGCCAAGGCTATGATATCGGCGTGATCAAAGGCCAAGTGTTCGGGCAGCGACTGCAAGCTGAACCAGCGGCTCTCTTCAGAACCTTCCATGACGGGTTCAAGATGAGGCATCAGCGCATAATAGCTGATGGTGACCGACCAGCCTCTGGGATCCCGGCTGCCATTGCCTATACTCTGTAACTGCTCCAGGTAGGGTGGCACTATGCCGGTCTTTTGCTTAAGTTTGCGCTTGGCCGAAGCATCGATATCCTCATCCTGCTGCAGATCGATAAAGCCTCCCGGCAATGCCCACATCCCTTTGCAGGGAAACCCGGAACGCTTGACCAAGAGCACACACAATTGCCCTTCTCGCACACAAAGCAGCACGCTGTCGACACTGGTCAGCGGCAGCGGGTAGTCATGGATATTGTATTGCGCCAGATATTCGGCTTCGGTCGTCACTGTCATGGCGGGCTCACTTTGGTGTCTTTGGGGCACTATTTTGAGTCACTATTCAATGGGAGACAATAACAGCCGACAAGAAACCGCCCGGCACATCACAGTTCGTCGGTTTCATGCCAGTGGCGACAACGGTCCACCGCCTTCTGCCAACCGCGGTAATAAAGCTCCCGCCGTCCTTCATCCATGGCCGGCTCGAAGTAACGTTCAACATCGCTCCGGTGAGAAAGATCTTCCACCGAATCCCAGAAACCACAGGCAAGACCGGCCAAAAATGCCGCTCCCATGGCGGTAGTTTCGGTCAAGGCCGGCCGCAGTACTTGAGTATCTGTGATATCGGCCTGAAACTGCATCAGGAAGTCATTACTCACGGCGCCGCCATCCACCCTCAGCTGCTTGAGTGCAACCGCGCTGTCTTTACTCATGGCATCCAGCAGATCCCGGCTCTGATAGGCGATGGATTCCAGCGCCGCACGTATGATGTGGTTGCGGTTTACGCCGCGGGTCAATCCTTGCAAGGAGCCGCGGGCGTTGGCGTCCCAGTAAGGGGCTCCCAGCCCGACAAATGCCGGCACCAGATAAACCCCATTGGTATCTTCTACCTTGGAGGCAAAGTACTCTGTGTCCTGGGCATCACGAATAAGCCCCAACTCGTCCCTCAGCCACTGTATGGTCGCGCCGCCCATAAATACCGAGCCTTCCAGCGCGTATTGCACCTCGCCCTTGGGGCCTACAGCCACGGTTGTCAGCAACCCATGCTCTGAGCGCACCGCCTTGTCACCTGTGTTCATCAGCAAAAAGCAGCCTGTGCCATAGGTATTCTTGGCCATGCCGGGTTCGACGCACAGCTGGCCGAACAGCGCCGCCTGCTGATCCCCGGCCATGCCGGCGATGAGAATTTCACTGCCCTCACCGGCAATCCGGGTTGTGCCATAGACAGCCATCGACGGCTTGACCTCGGGCAACAACGAAGCTGGGATGTCCAGCGCCTGTAACAGGGTCTGATCCCAGCATTGTTTATGGATGTTGTAGAGCATGGTGCGCGACGCATTGGTGGGGTCGGTCACATGCACCTTGCCCTCGGTCAGCTTCCATACCAGCCAGCTGTCGATAGTACCAAAGAGCAACTCGCCTCTTTCGGCCCGCTCGCGGGCACCCTCGACATTATCCAGCAACCACTTAATCTTGGTGGCCGAAAAATAGGGATCCAGCAACAAACCTGTATTGTCGCGGACATAGTCCTCCAGCCCCTCGGCCTTGAGCTGCTCACAGATCTCCTTGCTGCGCCGGCACTGCCAAACAATGGCGTTGGCAACTGGCTTACCTGTGAGCTTATCCCAGATGACAGTGGTTTCCCGCTGATTGGTAATGCCGATGGCCGCCACTTCATCACTGTGGATCCCGGCGCGGGCGATGACCTCTATCAGTGTCGAACTCTGGGATGCCCAGATTTCCATGGGATCATGCTCGACCCAACCGGGTTGCGGGTAGTGCTGACTGAACTCTCGCTGGGAGACGGCTACGATATTGGCCTGTTGATCGAAAATAATCGCCCGTGAGCTGGTAGTGCCCTGATCCAGGGCAATAATATATTTCTTTTGCACGTGAAAGCTTTCTTGGGTTGGCTGAATTAGTTTTGCTGCCAAGGCTGATCGCCTCGGGGTAAGCCGATTTCCGCTTTGGGAATATCACACTCCTGCGCCGGGTAATACCAGACAGCGGCAATCTTATCGCCCCTTAAGGTATAAACGCCCATATTACATTGGCTATTTTGCTCGCCATCCTGCTGCCAGCTGACCTTTTCCAGGGTGCTGACATAGTTACCCGAGCTCAGCGAGCCAAGAATACTGGCCTTGGCCCCCGGCAAAGTTTGAAAATAGTCGGTCATAGCCGCGCCCAATTCCGAATGCCCGGAAGCCTGCAGATCGACCTTGGTGATGCTGACATTAAACCAAGTCACGTCTTCCGTGGTTTGCGCCAACATCAGCTCAATCTTTTGCTCATTGAAACCTTGAATAAACATACTGACAGGATCTGACTCGGCCAAACTCGGCATTGAAATCAGTGAAATAGCACTGGCAAACAGGAATGGATATTTCATGGGCTTATTATTTTTTGTTGGCAATAGCATGAATATAAGCCCTGAGCTCGGCCACGCCAAGTATAAAACAGCCCTGAGTGCAGCCGCGCCAAGTTTAACACCGCCTTGAGCCAGACTAGGCCTGATATGAAAAAGCCCCGCTTGGCGGGGCTCTTGTCTCATTCCTTGGCCGGAATGGTATTACATCTTGTAGGTCACTTGCAGACCCGCCAACCAGACGTGGCCGCTGGCATCGCCCTGGAAGGCAACCTGAGCCAGGCCCATCAGATCCTGAGTCTCGTTGATAGGGGCATCACCGTGGGCGCGGATATAGGTCAGCCCCAGATCCACTGTCAGGTTCTTGCTGGGGGCATAACCGGCACCCACACTGAACCAGAGACGGTCGGTATCTGGAATAGTGATAGTACGGTATTCATCGTCAACCGCTGTCTTATCCAAGGCCACACCGGCACGCAACAACCACTCGTTGTTCAGCTGATAGCTGGTACCCAGAGCAAAGCGCCAGTTGTCTTTGAAGTTTTCTTCCTTCACCAGATCGGATTCCAGGCCGCCGATAGGCTTCTGCTCACCAGGGAAATAAGCCACCAGCTTGTTGAACACACTCCAGTCGGTCCAGTTGATGCTGGCGTGCATCGCCCAGTTGTCAGTCAACTGATGGTAAGAAGCCAGCTCGGCAAATGCCGGCAGCTCCAATGGCAGGTAGCCTTCAACCTCGGCTGTACCGCCGGTATAAAGGGCGCCACGGGCTTGGCCGTCCAGATCCAGCTCAACGTGGCTGTGATAGGCGATACCCAGGCGGTGATTAGCATTGATCTGCCAGCTGGCACCTAGCTGCCAACCATAACCAAAGTCATCACCTTCCAGATGCTTGAGCTCGGTGCCGGCGGCAGGCAGACGAGAAGTTACCTCTGCTGGCAAGCCAGGGATAGCACGAACACCTTCTATCCAGCCAGGAACCGAAGCACCGATCTCACCGTCACCATACACACCGCGCAGACCGGCACCCACAGTGAAGTGCTCATCAATGCGGTAAGCAATATTGGTGTTCAGCTCTACAGTAGTCACCGCTGTCTTGTTACCAAAAATGGAGGCAGCATGGGCTGCCGGCAGTTCGGTAGACAAACCATAGTTGGAGTTCAGTGCCAAACCCCAAGTCCAGCTGTCGTTGAGCTGGTTGGAGTAATAGAAGTTAGGCACTAAAGCGTTGTCAGCCACATCCAATGCATCGGCATTCATGGTCATGGCCTGAGGCAATAAAGGCGACGCCAACGAAACCTGACCCAAGGCGTCAACTTCCGGCATCACATAGATGGCACCGGCAGAGATCTGCCGACCTTCAAGATAGCTGAGCATGGCAGGGTTACGCCCCTGAGCCGCAGGGTTATCGGCCATGGCCGCTTCACCGGCGAAGGCACGTCCAAGTCCGGTCGCTGAAGATTCTGCCAGTTGGAAACCCGCCGCTTGTACCTGAGTCGTTGCTCCCACAAAGCTGGCCGCAATGGCGACAGCAATAAGTTGTTTCTTCATTGTTATTCTCTGTCTGTTTATTTAGCAATTTCTGAATAGAGTAATAACTCCATTTTGTTGCGGCGCAGTTTACTGACACAGAATATCTTTGCAAGCAGCAAGCAAAAAACAGGATAAACAACCACAAAAATCAACAAAGAAAGACGCAAAAGTGACACTTGTCACGCTATCAGTGCTTAAAACAGAGAGGAAACGGCATTGATGTTTGCTGAAAAGTATTGAAACCCAAAAGAAAACAAAAACTATCAACTTGAAAAATAACTATAAATTATCAAGTAACCATAAAAACACTTGTTCACTTAATTTAAACCAGACAAACAGCATAAATCACTAAGCATTCAAAGTTGCAGTCTACCTCCCTATGAGCAAAACCCATAACCAAATGTTTTTAAAAAATAAATTATAGGTAATTACAGTCAACATGCTTGTTTTGAACACAAGAGAGCAGACCAGCTACCAAGCCACTGGTCTGCTCTTGTACAAGTGTACGCTGAAATAACGGACGGGATTAGGCGCGCCATCCCGGCAACCCGGCTTCATAATCGGCGATGGCCTGCTCATGGGACAGAGTCAAGCCGATGGCATCCAATCCATTGAGCAGCTTATGACGGGCAGATTCAGCCAGTTGAAATGCAAAGCGTTTCCCGGATGGTGAAACGACCAGGCACTGCTGCAGGTCGACTTTGATTTCACTGCCTTCGGTCGCCGTTACCTCGTCAAACAACTGCTGCACCTCAGCGGCCTCAAGGATCACCGGCAATAACCCATTATTGAAGGCGTTGCCGTAAAAGATATCGGCAAAGCTGGGCGCAATAATCACCCGCAAACCATAGTCGGCCAAGGCCCAAGGCGCGTGTTCACGGCTGGAGCCACAACCAAAGTTTTCCCGCGCCAGTAAAATAGAGGCTCCCTGATATCTGGGCTGGTTCATCACAAAGGCAGGATCCGGCTGCTCACCGGCATCATCCAGATAACGCCAGTCGTGAAAGAGATGGACACCGAAGCCATCCTTGGTGACCTTGGATAGAAACTGTTTGGGGATGATCTGATCCGTATCCACATTGGCGCTATCCAATGGCACCGCAATTCCCTGATGAATAGTAAAAGCCTGCATTTTATTTCTCCTGGCCAGAGTGGCGGATATCGACAAAGTGACCGGCAATGGCGGCAGCGGCTGCCATGGCAGGACTCACCAGATGGGTACGACTGCCGCGCCCCTGCCGCCCCTCAAAGTTGCGGTTACTGGTTGAGGCGCAGCGATCGCCGCTTTCCAGGCGATCATCATTCATCGCCAGGCACATGGAGCAGCCCGGCAAGCGCCATTCAAACCCGGCCTCGACAAACAGTTTATCCAAGCCTTCGGCTTCGGCCTGAGCCTTTACTTGTCCCGAGCCCGGCACCACTATGGCGGTCACGCCGTCAGCCACCCGCCGACCGCGGATCTGCGCCGCGGCGCTGCGCAGATCTTCGATACGTGAATTGGTGCATGAACCGATAAAGACCTTGTTGATGGCCACATCCGTCATCAGGGTACCCGGCGTCAAACCTATGTAATTCAGCGCCTTTTCCATACTGCCGCGCACTGTGGCATCGGCCTCATCGGCGGGGTTGGGCACAGGTTTATCTATGGCCACCACCTGGCCAGGATTAGTGCCCCAGGTCAGTTGCGGCGCGATTTCACTGCCTTCCAACTCCATATAGGCATCGAAGATGGCATCTTCATCGGACTTGAGCGTCTTCCAGGCTGCCAGGGCGGCATCCCAATCGGGGCCCTTGGGCGCAAACTGGCGCCCCTCAAGATAGGCGAACGTGGTTTCATCCGGCGCGACCATGCCCGCCTTGGCCCCCATCTCAATCGCCATGTTGCACAGCGTCATGCGCCCCTCCATCGACAGGGCGCGAATCGCGTCACCGCAAAACTCCACCACATAGCCGGTGCCGCCATCCATGCCTATCTTGCCGATAATCGCCAGTACCACATCCTTGGCGGTAATGCCCTCACCCAGTTGCCCCTTGACCTCGACTCTCATGGTCTTGGCCTTAAGCTGCCGCAGCGTTTGGGTGGCCAGCACATGCTCCACCTCCGAGGTGCCAATACCGAAGGCCAGCGCGCCAAAGGCACCGTGGGTAGCGGTATGGGAATCGCCACAGACAATAACCGTACCCGGCAGGGTAATGCCCAGCTCAGGCCCCATCACATGCACTATGCCCTGATTGGGGTGGTGAATGTCATACAAACGCACACCGAATTCGCGACAGTTCTGCGCCAAGGTTTCAACCTGAGTGCGCGCCATGGGGCTCAAGGCGTCCAGACTGGCGCTCTTGGTCGAGGTGTTATGATCCATGGTGGCAAAGGTCTTGTCCGGTGCCCGAAGTTGGCGCCCGGCCATCTTCAGGCCACTGAAGGCCTGGGGTGAGGTCACTTCGTGCACCAGATGACGGTCGACGTAAATAATCGGCGCTTCTCCCGCCGGCGTCGCCACCAGGTGGGCATCCCACACCTTTTCATACAATGTCTTGCCCATTACACCCCCTCCCGAATCGCATTGGCGATATAGTCGCCCATCTCTGCCGTGGTCTTGGCATTATCCCGCTGCTCCGGCGCCAACAACTCACAGGTAAAGAAGCCATCTGCCAGCGCCTTGCCTACGGCGCGCTCTATCGCTGCCGCCGCCTCTTCCTGCTGCAAGCTGTGGCGCAACATCAAGGCCGCCGACAAGATCTGCGCTACCGGGTTGGCAATCCCCATGCCGGCAATATCCGGGGCACTGCCACCGGCCGGTTCATAGAGACCAAAACCACTGCTGTTGATGGAAGCCGATGACAACAGCCCCATGGAGCCGGTCAACATGGCGATTTCATCGGAAAGTATGTCGCCGAACAGGTTGGAGCACAGCATCACATCAAAATCCCAGGGGCGACGCAGCAGTTGCATGGTGGCATTGTCAATATAGATGTGTTCCAGTTCCACATCCGGATACTCGCTCGCGACCTGCTCGACCACTTCACGCCAAAGTACCGAGCAGGCCAGCACGTTGGCCTTGTCGACCGAAGTCACCTTGCCGCGGCGGCCGCGGGCGGCCTCGAAGGCGATATGGGCGATACGGCGGATTTCGGCGCGGCTGTATCTCATTGTGTCAAACGCCTCTTCGCTCTCGCCCTCCCCCTGACGCCCCTTGGGTTTGCCAAAGTAGATACCGCCTGTCAGTTCACGCACGCACAGCACATCAAACCCTTTGGCCGAGATATCGGCGCGCAGCGGCGACAGATGTTCCAGCCCCTGATGTAACTTGGCCGGTCTGAGGTTACTGAATAAGCCGAAATGGCCCCGCAGCGGCAACAGCGCGCCGCGCTCGGGCTGTTCATTGGGAGGCAGTTTTTCCCATTTGGGGCCGCCTACCGAGCCGAACAGAATTGCATCCGCCGCTTCACAGCCGGCCAGGGTCGATGCCGGCAACGGGCAGCCATGGTTATCTATCGCTATGCCGCCGACATCATATTCGGCGTACTCCATTGCCAGACCAAAGCGTTGCTCTACCGCCGTCAGCACCTTACGGGCCTGGGCCATGACTTCCGGGCCTATGCCGTCGCCGGCCAATATCGCTATCTGATAACTCATACGCCACCCAACTCCTTTCTCTGTTGTATTTTCTGTTTATGATCCGCCACCTGGTCGGCGCGCTGAATAAGGTTCATCACATGCACCAGGGCCGCTGCCGAAGCCTCGACCACATCGGTAGCCAAGCCGACACCGTGGAAATTGCGCCCCTGGTACTGAGCCGTGATATCCACCTGCCCCAGCGCATTCTGGCCTTCGCCTTTGGCGCTCAACTTATAGCTGCAGATATCTACGCTCTGGCCGCTGGCACGGGCTATCGCCTTATAGGCGGCATCCACAGGGCCATTGCCGGTGGCGGCTTCGGTCACTACCTCACCGGCGGCTTCAATACGTACAGTGGCGGTGGCCATGCCCTCGGTAGAGTCGGATTGCACCACCAGCTGTTGCAACTGGAAGTGATCGTCGGCCGCCGCCCGGCCCTCCATATACACCAAGGCTTCCAGGTCATAGTCGAACACCTGGCCCTTCTTGTCGGCCAGTTTCAGGAAAGCGTCGTACAGTTGGTCCAATGAATAATCCTGCTCTGAATAACCCATCTGCTCCATTCGATGCTTGATCACATGGCGGCCGGAGCGTGAGGTCATATTCAGGTGATTGCGATTCAGGCCTATGCTCTCAGGAGTCATGATTTCATAGGTGTTTTGCGCCTTTAACATGCCGTCTTGATGGATACCGGATGAATGGGTAAAGGCATTGGCGCCCACTATCGCCTTGTTGGCCTGGATCGGCATATTGCATAACTGGCTCACCATGGAGGAGGTGCGGTGAATTTCCTGAGCCTTGATGCCAGTCTCCAGCCCCAGGATGTCTTTGCGGGTCGCCAGGATCATGGCGATCTCTTCCAGTGAACAGTTCCCGGCCCGTTCACCTATGCCGTTGATTGTACACTCAATCTGCCTGGCCCCCTGTTGCACCGCCATGATGGAGTTGGCGACCGACAATCCCAAATCGTCGTGGCAGTGCACAGAGATCACCGCCTGATCGATATTGGGTACCCGGTTGAACAGGGTTTGAATAATGCCGCCGAACTCGCTGGGAAGGGTATAGCCCACTGTGTCCGGAATATTGATGGTGCGGGCACCGGCTTCGATGGCCGCCTCAACCATGCGACACAGATTATCTATCGGGGTCCGGCCGGCATCTTCGCAGGAAAACTCCACATCATCAGTAAAACGCCTGGCATACTTCACCGCCCCTACCGCCATCTCCAGTACTTGGTCGAAGGAGCGCTTCAACTTGCTCTGCACATGGATATTTGAGGTTGAAATAAAGGTATGAATGCGGAACTGATCCGCGACCGATAAGGCCTGGGCCGCGGCGTCGATATCTTTCTCCAGTGCCCGCGACAGGGCGCAGACCCGGCTGTTTTTGATGGTACGGGCTATGGTCTGTACCGACTCGAAGTCGCCGGGAGAGGAAACCGGGAACCCCACCTCCATGATGTCGACCCCCAGGCGCTCGAGAGCCATGGCTATCTGCAGTTTTTCTTTCACTGTCAGACTGGCTGCCAGCGCCTGCTCGCCGTCCCGTAAGGTGGTATCGAAAATAAACACTCTGTCAGACATCTGGATTCTCCATTCAGGGGTTTCGATTGATTTTTCCCGTGCCAGAAACAAAAAACCCCGCGGTTTCTGGCGCGGGGTTTTGAGTTCTGGCTTGCTAATCGACGTGCAAGTCTAGCTCCTCCGCGCAGGGACTGCGAGAGTAAGGAGGAGGAGAGACAGTTGCATTTGTGGGTTCATTTAGCAGTTCTATACCAGATAAAAATTCGTTTAAAGTGGGTTTATATTCTTCCCACCGGGTTCAAGAAGTTCAATAATTAACTGCCTACTTGCTCGCTGTCAAGCCTATATTTCTCAGCATCAGTTGAAAATTTCGGCTTAAAGTGCTGATTTGCACCATTCAAGCCTTGGTGATCTAAAGCTAAATAGATGAATAAAATCTTGCCGATAGCATCATTTTTGTGCCAAAAATGATAAAAAATAGTTATTATCCCAACACGGTTTCGCCCGGCAAAACTCACCTTCACTCAGCGGAGAAAAAATGGATTTTCGCCTCTTGGCACTGAGCTTGCTTCTGTGGTCATTTTCTTGTGTGCTTTGGGCCGCGGAGCGGTTGGACACACTGGCCAACACCCTCTATCAATATCCTACGCTGGCGCTGACCCAAATCAACGAGCTTGAGCGTCAGGCCTCAGAGTTGAGCCAGGCCCAAGTGCTGAGATTACAGTTATTTAAATGTGAAGCACTACTGCAATTAGGAGACAACGGCGCCGCCATCAATCTGGCCGAACTGGGAGAAGCCAGAGCCAAGCAGCTAAGGCTGGAACAGGCAGACAGTTATTTTCAAATTTGCCGCGCCGATGCCTATGCCAATTTCGACGATCTGAAACAATCACTGCTGTTACTCGACGGCGCCATTGAGCAGGCCAAACGCCACAACCAACCCCAGGCTCTGGTCAACGCCCTGAGACTCAAGGGCCAGCTGGAAAACGACCTTGGCAACTATGGCACCGCCATCGAAGATCTGCGTCTGGCGCTGGACATCTACCCGGATATCAGCAGTCAAAATCCATCCTGGCTATGGCCACCTCTGGCCTATGTTTACGGCGACATGGCCAGCCTGATGTATTCCACCGGCGACCTGCGCCAAGCGGCCTACTATCTCAAGTTGGCACTGGACACAGATGAAGCCAAAGGCAAGGTGCGCCATGTGCTGTTATTAATGGCCGCCAGAGTCGCGCTGGCGCAAGAGGATATGGCCCAAGCCGACAGCCTGCTGAAACAGTCCAAAATACTGCTGCCTGAGATAGGCTCACCGCTGGAGCTTGCCAACAGTTACAGCCAGATAGCCGTGATAGAACTCGCCAGGGGCAGAACCGAGATTGCCGATGAGTTAGTGGGTATTGCCCTGCAGACCTATGAAAAACAAGGCAAAGTAAACAACTATATGCGTGCGACCCGACTGTTGGCCAGGGTACGTCTCGCCCAGCGCAACGACGATGAAGGCATAAGGCTGCTGATGCAGGCGGCGCAGCAGGCCGAGCAACTGCAACTGGCCGATGAAGTGGCTTATACCCAACAGCTTATCAGTGACTATTACGCCGAAAGAGCAGAGTTCAAACCGGCATACGAGGCGATGAAACTGGCGGCCCAGGCCGCGGCCGAGGCCCAAAAGCAGCTCAACAATACCCGCTTTATGCAATACAAGGCCAGGCTCAGCCAGCAGGAGCAGTTGCAGGTAGAAACCCAGCAGAACATTCGTCTTGCCAGTGCCAATCAGCGCTCCAAACTGAGCCAGGCCTACGGCACCATCTCTGTGCTGACACTCGCCATCATAGGTGCGCTGATCTGGTTGGTCAGTCGCCGTAACCGCTGGCAACAACCGAGTACCGTGGCACTGGAAAAACTGCCTGCGGCCCAGCAGCTGGATGCCATGCTCAGCAGTGCCAAGAAGGGCAACTACCCCTTGAGCCTGTTATTGCTGAGTACCAGCCATATACGTCAGGTGGATCTTTCCGCCCTGCAGCGGGCGCTGGAACAGAAACTCAGAGAGCAAGACAGACTGCTGCGCTACAGTATGGATGAGATAGTGATCCTGCTGCCCTACACCTCGGTCCAGGGCGCCTTGCAGGTCAGCGAGCAACTCAAGCCGATAGTGCAGAGCTGGCAAGTGGCTCATGCCGTGCGCATTGGAGTGGCCTCGCTGCAGCAGCCCGATAACCTGGATAGCCTGGTGAAGCGTGCCGGCGTCAACCAACTCAGTCAGCAGAAAGCCGCCGAGCAACATCAGTCACCGGCGAGATAAGCCTCTATCTCGTCGAGGAACTGATCGCCAAAGCGGGCCAACTTGCGCTCACCAACACCATTGACCGCCAACATCTCGCCCTGGCTGGTAGGCAAAATCGCCGCCATTTCCGCCAGGGTTGCATCGTTGAATACCAGATAGGGCGGTACGTCCTGCTCTTCGGCTATGCTGCGCCTTAACTGCTTGAGGCGGGCAAACAGCTTGCGATCGTAGTTGAGTGGCGCCTTGCTGCTGACGTTGCGCCTGCGGGTAACATGCAAGTCAATTCTGGGTTCGGCCAACATCAGTGCAACTTCGCCCCTGAGCACAGGCCTGGCGGCCGGATTCAGGCGAATACTCGATCCGCGGGTAATATCCTGGCTCGCCAGCCCCAAATGGATAAGCTGCCTGGTCACACTGAGCCAGTGTTCATGGCTCTTGTCTTTGCCGACACCCCAGGTGGATAACTTGTCGTGCCCCCGGTCGACCACGGCGGCCGATTTGGAGCCTCTGAGCACCTCTATCAGCTGGTTCATGCCAAACTTCTGCCCCAAGCGATATATGCAGGACAACACCTTCTGTGCATCCTCGGTGCCGTTGTAGCGTTTCGGCGGGTCCAGGCAGATGTCACAGTTGCCGCAGGGCTCCAGCGCCGGCTCATCGAAATAGTGCAGCAACACCTGGCGGCGGCAGGTCTGAGCCTCGGCAAAGGCCGCCATGGTATTGAGTTTATGCAGTTCCACCTGTTGCTGCGGCCCGGGTTCACCCTGCTCAATCAGGTGGCGCACCCGGCCGATATCGGCGGGCTCGAACAACATAAAGGCTTCGGCCTCGAGACCATCTCGCCCAGCGCGGCCGGTTTCCTGATAGTAGGCCTCTATGCTCTTGGGCAGATCGTAATGCACCACAAAGCGCACGTTGGACTTGTTGATCCCCATGCCAAAGGCGACCGTGGCCACCACTATATCCAACTGTTCCTTGAGAAATCTGTCCTGGACACTGGCGCGCTCGTCGCTGCTCATACCGGCATGATAGCCTTCGGCGGCATAGCCCTGTAACCGCAGCCTTTCGGCCACTTCATCGACCCGGCGGCGGCTGGAGCAATAAACAATCCCGGCGGCGCCGTTTTGCGCGGCGATAAACTGGCGCAATTGATTGGCGGCGTTAAGCTTTTCCGCCACTGTGTAGCGAATATTCGGCCTATCAAAGCTGGAAAGAAGCACATAGGGGGCGATATTGAGCCGCTGGCAGATATCATCCCGGGTCGCCTTATCGGCGGTGGCGGTCAGCGCCATTACAGGCACGCCGGGAAACAGCTGTTTCAGGCGGCCAAGCTGGGCATATTCGGGGCGAAAATCATGGCCCCACTGGCTGATACAGTGCGCCTCATCCACGGCAAACATCGACAGCGGCAGGGATTGCAGCCGCTCAATAAACTCATGCTGCAGCAAGCGCTCCGGCGAGACATACAGCAGGCGGATCTCCCCCTGATGCAACTGGCGCAGCACCTTGAGGCTCTGCTCCCTGGGCAAGGATGAGTTGAGATAAGCAGCATTGACCCCGGTCTGCAGCAGGCTGTCGACCTGATCTTTCATCAGGGAGATCAGCGGCGAAACCACCAGGGTCAGCCCTGGCATCAACAATGCGGGCAGTTGGTAACACAGACTCTTGCCGCCGCCGGTGGGCATGATCACCATGCAGTCTTCCCCGGCCATCACACGTTCAATCACCTGGCGCTGCCCTTCACGGAAAGTGCGGTAGCCAAATACCTGCTGCAAGGCTTGCTGCATAGGGTCTTGGGGATGATTTAGGCTCTCGGGAGCGATACTCAGCGGCTGATCCATGACTGTCTGTGTCCAAAGAAGAGGCCGCTATTCTAAATGAAGCCAACACCAGAGTGCCAGCCAAGAGGGGATTTTTCCGCCCGGACTAGGCAAACGGCCATATTAGCGTTAGATTGATTGCTCTAAAAAACAACAACAGCAGGAAGCCCTATGAGCCAGGACATTCAAGCCGAGGTACTCGCCAAGGTAGCAGAAGTATTTGATAAACATGTGCCTTTTCACAATCTTCTCGGCCTTGGGATCCGCCGATACGACGCCTCTGGTGTCGAAGTGGAGATCAAAATGAAGCCGGAGCTAATCGGCAACATACATCAAAAAATACTCCATGGCGGGGTTACCGCAACCGTGCTGGATGTGGTTGGCGGCCTAACGGCATTCTCCGGCTTAGTTATCAGTCGCGACAACTGGACAGTGGAGCAGCTGCAACAGCGACTGCAAACCCTGAGCACCATAGATCTCAGGATCGACTATCTGCGCCCCGGCTGGGGAGAAGTCTTCAGCGGCACAGGAACAGTGATCCGTGCCGGCAACAGGGTCTCTGTCTGTCGAATGGAGCTGCATAATGAAAAAGGCAGCCATATCGCTTTTGGTACAGGGACTTACATGGTCGGCTGAGTAGCTGTTTAAAACTCAAACACTGAATCTGTTGTCGATAACTTGAGCCGAGGGGCTTTGCCCCCTACAATCGCCCTTCTCTCCTTTTCGTCATTGTGTAGTACCTATGCCTGAAACCGAATACCGCAAGGGGGTCATTCTCGCCCTTTGCGCCTATATTTTTTGGGGCTTTGCGCCGCTGTACTTCAAGTTGTTGCATCATGTCTCGGCCCCCGAGATCTTGCTGCACCGCATCATCTGGTCCTTCGTCTTTATGGGGATCCTGATGCAGTTTATCGGTGGTTTCGGACAGCTCAGGCTGTTGCTCAAGCGCCCGAAACAGTTGGCGGTACTACTGCTGACTTCGATTCTTATCGCCGGCAACTGGCTGCTGTTTATCTGGGCGGTCAACAATGATCATATGCTGGATGCCAGTCTGGGCTACTTTATCAACCCGCTGTTCAATGTGTTGCTCGGCATGCTGTTTCTGGGGGAGCGGCTCGGGAGACTACAATGGGTGGCGGTAACGCTTGCCGCCGCCGGGGTGGTGATCCAGCTGGTTTCTTTCGGCTCGATTCCGCTGGTATCCCTGGGGCTCGCAGCCTCCTTCGGTTTCTACGCCCTGCTGCGCAAGAAGGTCAATGTCGACGCCAAGACTGGCCTTTTGGTCGAAACTGCGGTGTTAATGCCGGCAGCACTGGGCTTTTTACTGCTGGGCACTGGTGAAGCCGGCGCCAATATGCTCAGCAACAGTTGGGATCTCAACCTGCTGCTGATGGCCGCCGGTATCATCACCACCATCCCCTTGCTGTGCTTTGCCGGTGCAGCAGTGCGGATCCCGCTGATCATGCTGGGCTTCTTCCAGTACATAGGCCCAAGCATCATGTTTATCATGGCAGTGACCCTGTTCGATGAACCCTTCGATATCGAAAAGAGTATTACCTTCGGCTTTATTTGGGCCGCCTTGGTGGTGTTTACTTTGGATATGCTGCGAAAACGCTCTCGCAGGTAACAAATACAACCGGCCCGGATGGGGTTTCCGGGCCGGTTAAGCAATATTCAACATTTATCCCGGCAGGTTCTGCCCCAGCCCCTCAAGCAAACTCTCCGCCTCGGGCATACTCAGCAGCAGGCTGTAACCAAGGTCGGTCGGCAGTAACAAGACGCTATCTTTTTCCGTCAGAACCACAAACGCTTTGCTGCCATCGTTGAGCCGATACCACCCCAGGGTGTAACCGGGCAGACCTATGCCCTGGGTACGCATGCCAAGCCTGGGGCCGCTGGCATCGCCGAGATTAATCACTTTCGCCTCTGAGATACGCAGATGCTCTGGAGCCAGGCTCTGGCCGTAGAATGGCACCTCGACCACCAGGCTCTGAGCCGTCAATTCCACCTTGGATGCCTGCGCCTGCCAAAATACCCATACAGATCCCGCCAGTGTTACCAACAGCAAACCCGAGGCGGCGCTCTTGGCCGTTGCCGGCATCTTCCGAATGCGGATCAGCAGCAAGATGGCCGCCAACATCAGTATCAAGGCGATAAAACTGCCACTGGCGACGCCGGTCAATGGCGCCAACTCGTAACTTCCACTGTTCATCTCTTGCTCCTTAATGGATAGGCATAAGTGGGCTTAGCTTAGGAGCTAAAGACATAATATGTCAACAAATGGAATATACCTGCTTACAAAAAGCCCCGCTGAGCGGGGCTGGTTTTTACAGGTCAAGCGCCAAAATTTTGGAGCGACGCTGGTAGTTATAGAGCTGCTTCTTCTTATTCGGCAAGGCATCTACCTCCACCAGCTCAAAGCCGTGTTCCAGGAACCAGTGAATGCTGCGGGTCGTCAGCGCAAACAGCCTGGAATAACCACGCACCTTGGCCTGGCCTATGATGTTCTGCAACAGCAGGCTACCGCGATCGGCGTCGCGATAGTCAGGATGCACTACCAGACAGGCAAACTCGCCGGCGTTGTCCTCTTCAAAGGGATAGAGCGCCGCGCAGCCTATCACCAGGCCATCACGCTCAATCAGCATAAACTGCTCTATTTCTATCTCCAGTTGCTCGCGGGAGCGACGCACCAGGATCCCCTGTTCTTCCAGCGGGCGGATCAGGTTGAGTATGCCGCCAATATCGGCAATGGACGCGCGCCGCAAGCGCTCGGCACTCTCTGTGACTATCTGGGTACCTATGCCCTCACGGGAGAAGAGTTCCTGCAACAGGGCACCATCTTCCAGATAGCTGACCAGATGGCAACGGGGCACGCCACTGCGACAGGCATCAATACTGGCCTTGAGAAACGCCATGGTGCCGACACAGCCTTCACCCTGGCCAGCCAGTTTATCGAGAATTTTTTGGGCATCGTTGGGCATCAGCTCGGCAATCACATCACCGTTGCGATCCAAAATACCATTCTGGGAGCTGAAGCCGATCATCTTGTCGGCCTTGAGCTTGATAGCCACCTGAGTCGCCACTTCTTCGGCGGTGAGGTTAAAGCTCTCGCCAGTGACCGAGGCCGCTATCGGCCCCATCAGGATGATGCAGTTGTTTTCCATCTGCCGTTTGAGTCCCTGAACATCGATACGGCGCACCTTGCCTGAGAGGCAATAGTCAATACCATTGTCGACCCCCAAAGGCTGGGCGATGACAAAGTTACCACTGACCACGTTGATCTGTGCGCCCTGCATCGGCGTGTTCGACAGGCTCATGGACAACCTGGCAGTAATATCAAACTGCAAAGAACCGGCTACCTGCTTAATGACCTTGAGAGTGGCTTCATCGGTGATCCGCACGCCTTGATGGTAGGCAGGCTCAATCTGATTGTTAGCCAAGGCTTCGTCTATCTGTGGCCGGGCGCCATAGACCAATACCACCTTGATCCCCAGGCTATGCAGCAGAGCAACATCATTGATGATGGAGCGAAACTTAGGCTGAGCCAACGCCTCGCCCCCCAACATCACAACAAATGTCTTGCCCCTGTGAGCATTGACATAGGGAGCAGAATGACGAAAACCATCAACCAATTCTGTGGTACGCACCTTGGGATTTACCTCACACTCGTTAAAGCCGACAGAAAAATGAATGCCACCCCCGTGGCACGGATAACATATTAATGCATTTAAATTCACTTAAAAAGAATTTATTTGCACATATACTTATTTTAAATCTCTAACTATTCACATGAAGGGTAAGCCATATCCAGCGTCTTCCCCCCTGAGACTCAAACCGAGTAAATATTCGCCGCTGCGGTTCAAGTGATTGCATAGAAAGGTATAGCAGGGATCTGTTTAGAAAGTATGAATCCACCTGAACCGCAGAAGGCCAGCAGCCGGATCCTTACGCGGAATAACTCAGGACTAAAGTGGATTGAAGGTGATAGAGGCAGCTTGGTGACAAAGGAGATAAGCTTAAGGGCAACGAGAGCCAAACCGGCTCGACTACGGCCGCGGCGGCCAAATTCAAATCAAAAAAAAGCCCCTGCGAGAGGGGCTTTCCAAGAATTCAAATACCAAGTGAATTACTTGATTTTGGCTTCTTTGTAGATAACGTGCTGACGAACTACGGGATCAAACTTTTTGATCTCCATTTTCTCAGGCATGTTACGCTTGTTCTTGTCGGTAGTGTAGAAGTGACCAGTCTTGGCGCTTGAAACCAGCTTGATCTTCTCACGATTGCCTTTAGCTTTAGCCATTTTCTATTACACCTTCTCGCCACGGGCACGAAGTTCAGCAACAACGACTTCAATACCTTTCTTGTCGATAATGCGCATACCCTTGGTAGAAACGCGCAATTGTACGAAACGCTTTTCGTCTTCTAACCAGAAACGGTGGTTCTGCAGGTTAGGTAAAAAACGACGACGAGTTGCGTTTTTTGCGTGCGAACGGTTGTTACCAACCATTGGTCGCTTGCCAGTAACTTGGCATACTCTTGACATGTCAATCTTCTCCAAAAAACAATTTTAACGCTCGAGCATTAATGTGCCTCGTATGGCCGTCGCCCGAGGCACAAAGAGGGCGCATGTTATACAGGATAACTGAGGAAAGATCAAGCGATGGATCAATCCATCCATCCGCGTTCTGCGAAGGAAACTATCTCGCAATCCCCTACAACCATATGATCCAGAAGTGAAACATCTATGGTTGCGAGCGCACATTTCAACCGCTCAGTAATTCGCCTGTCAGCCTGGCTGGGCTCAGCCACGCCGGACGGGTGATTATGGCAAACTATGACCGCCGCGGCCTGTTTTTCCAGCACCAGCCTAACCACCTCTCGTGGGTAGACAGATGCAGAGTCCAGGGTGCCATGGAATAATTCCACGAATTGGATCACTCGGTGCTGGCTGTCCAGCAACAGAATCGCAAACACCTCGGTGGCACGGTCCGCTAATTGTCTCATTAAATAGTCGCGAGTCAAATCAGGATTTGTCAAAACCGTCCCTCTTTGCAGCTTTTCCCGGGAAATTCGCCTCGAAAGTTCAGCAGCCGCCTGCAATTGGGTATATTTTACCGGTCCCATTCCCGGAATTCGGGCAACCTGATTCAGTGGTGCCACCAAGAGTTGCCGCAGTGAACCGAATGCCGCGAGCAAATCTCTGGCCAATTCGACCGCACTCTGCCCCGCCAGGCCGTTACGCAGCAATACTGCCAGTAACTCGGCATCACTCAGGCCCTTGGCTCCCTGCTGCAACAACTTTTCCCTCGGTCCCTCGCCCGTTGGCCAGTCTCTGATCCCCATCCTTGGCTCCCATCCCTGTGCCCTATACTTTGTTTCAATTATGGTCGAGATTTTTGAAGCTGCATCCTGCCAAGTCGGGGGAGCTTTGTGATATCTTAGCCGCCAATTACCATCAGTTGATTGTTTCTATGAGCCTGAAGCATAAAAAAATCCTCTTGGGGATTGGCGGTGGCATTGCCGCCTACAAGAGTGCCGATCTGGTGCGGCGCCTGCAGGACAGAGGTGCCGAAGTCAGGGTCGTCATGAGCCAGAGCGCCATGGAATTCATCACCCCGCTGACCTTGCAGGCGTTATCCGGCCATCCGGTGGCCTCAGATCTGCTGGATCCTGCGGCTGAGGCTGCCATGGGGCATATCGAATTGGCCCGTTGGGCCGATCTGGTTATCATTGCCCCCGCTACCGCCAACCTGTTGGCCCGCATTCGTGCCGGTATGGCCGATGAACTGATCACCACCACCTGCCTGGCAACGGCGGCTAAGGTGATGCTCTGCCCGGCGATGAACCAACAGATGTACCAAAACGTAGCGACTCAGGAGAACCTCAAGGTGCTGGCCGAGCGCGGCTATGGTATCTGGGGCCCAGATAGCGGCAGCCAAGCCTGTGGTGAAGTCGGCCCGGGGCGTATGCTGGAACCCAATGATATCGCCAAGCGAGCCGCCGCTTGCTTTGAGCCTCAGCTGTTGGCAGGCCAAAAGCTGCTGCTGACTGCCGGACCGACCCGCGAAGCGATAGATCCTGTGCGTTATATATCCAACCACAGCTCAGGCAAGATGGGGTTTGCACTGGCCACCGCTGCGGCGCAGATGGGCGCCGAAGTGACTCTGGTCAGCGGCCCGGTTAATTTGGCGACCCCGGCAGGGGTGACCCGAGTCGATGTGCAATCGGCCAAAGAGATGCTCGATGCCGTGATGCACCGGGTGGAACAGCAGGATATTTTTATTGGCTGCGCTGCAGTGGCAGACTATCGTGTCGCCGATGTCGCCGAAGCCAAGATAAAAAAATCTTCCGAAACCATGGCATTGGCACTGGTGCGTAACCCGGATATTCTGGCCACGGTCGCCAGCCATCCTATCCGGCCCTTTACCGTGGGTTTTGCGGCAGAAACCCATGAGGTGGAGACCTATGCGCGTGACAAGCTCAAGCGCAAGAAACTCGATATGATTGCCGCCAACGATGTGTCTGTTCCGGATCAGGGTTTCAACGCCGACCGGAATGCCCTGAAAGTATTTTCTGCAACAGGTTGTGATGAACTGCCGGCCACCGACAAGTTGAGCCTGGCCAAACAGTTGCTGATCCTGATAGCGAAGCATAAAAACAACTCATGAAAACACCCATAGAACTGAAAATTCTCGACTCACGTATTGGCAGTGAATTTCCGCTGCCAAGCTATGCGACCCCAGGCAGTGCCGGCATGGATCTACGCGCCATGCTGGACACCAGCATCACCATAGCCCCGGGTGAAACTGTATTGATCCCGACCGGAATTGCGGTTCATGTGGCCGACCCTTCTCTGGCGGCGGTGATCCTGCCCCGCTCGGGTCTGGGCCACAAAAACGGCATAGTACTCGGCAACCTGGTCGGCCTGATCGACTCTGACTATCAGGGCCCGCTGATGGTTTCCTGCTGGAACCGCAGCCAGACACCTTTCACCCTGGAGATAGGTGACCGCTTGGCCCAATTGGTGTTTGTGCCCGTCGTTCAAGCCCAGTTCAAACTGGTGGATGAATTTGACACCTCGGACAGAGGCGAAGGTGGCTTCGGCCATTCAGGCACTCAATAATTCCTGCCACTGACAGAGCGAAACATGGCTGTAAAAGAAAAAATCAATCGTCGTGAACACATACTCCAATCCCTTGCCAGAATGCTGGAAACCAATCCGGGGCAAAGGATTACCACCGCCAAGCTGGCCTCGGAAGTTGGCGTGTCGGAAGCGGCGCTCTATCGCCACTTTCCCAGCAAGGCGCGGATGTTTGAAGGCCTGATTGAGTTTATTGAAGACTCTCTGCTGTCACGCATCAACCTCATCATGGATGAGGAGAAAGACACCATGAAACGCTGCCAACAGGCACTGCAGCTGTTATTGGTGTTTGCCGAGCGCAACCCAGGGATCTCCCGGGTACTGAGCGGTGATGCCCTGCTGGGCGAAAATGAGCGTCTCAGAGAAAGGATCAACCTGTTGTTTGCCAAGTTGGAAACCCATCTGAAGCAGATCCTGCGGGAAAAATCCCTGCGAGAAGGGCAAAAATTCGCCCTAGATGAAGCCATTCTGGCAAACCTGCTGTTGGCCGTGGCCGAAGGCCGTATTGCCCAGTTTGTTCGCAGTGAATTCAAGCTCAAGCCAACGGCTCACTTCGAGGAGCAGTGGCAGTTTATTCAAAGCCAGTTATTACAGAGCTGAGCCCCCTGTTTTCGGGATCAAGGACGGTAAAAACCGTCCTTTTTTTATGGATTTAGCCTTGTCCAAACCCAAGCATTTCATTAACATCAAACAAACATAAACCGCCAATAATAAATACAAGGATGTCAAATGAAGTTCCAACCTTTGTTGGCTAGCACGTTACTGCTGGCACCCACTCTCGCTTTGGCCCAGAGCAATCAAGCACCCACGCCGGCAGAAATTTTCAGCCAGGGTGCGCAATACACCAATGTCAAAATCTCCCCCTCAGGTGACTATCTCAGCGTGATCATGAATCACGAAGGAAAAGATAAGCTACTGATCCTCAATACTGAAGATCTCAGTGCCAAGCACATTGTTTATTTCCCGGGCAATGCCCAAGTGGGCAGTTATTCCTGGGTCAACGATGAACGTGTCGTGGTCGCCAAGGAATACCTCAAGGGCTGGGATGATCGCCCGCTCTACTATGGTGAGTTGATGGCGGTGAATGCCGATGGCTCCAAGGCCGCCTATCTGTTCGGTTACAATTCGGGCCAGCAGCAAACCGGTTCCCACCTGAAGAAAAACACCGCTATCCAGGCCACGGCCTATGTACTCGATCCCCTGCCGGATGATGACCGCTACATGTTGGTCAACGCCATCCCCTGGAACGGCGGTCGCAGCCTGGATTATGAACAGTTGCAGGATGTCTATCAGGTTGATGTCTACCGCGGCACCCGCAAGAAAATCACCCGCTCTCCCATAGGTATGGCCAGCTTCATGACAGATGATGACGGTGAAGTGCGCTTTGTTGCCGGTCAGGACAGAAGCAACAACACCCGGATTTTCTACCGTAACGACGGCGAATGGATTGACACAGACAAGCTGAACATAGGTCTGAAGGACTTTACCCCTATCTCCTTTACCGAAGATCCCAACAGTGTCTATGCCTCCGCCTCCCTGGCCGGTGAGCCCAAGGCCGTATATCGGGTCAACCTGAAAACCGGTGAAAAACAGCAGATAGTCAGTGATGCCAGAGTCGAGCCGGACAACTTCTGGATCAACGGCCAGAACAAACAGCTCTACGCGGTGGAATTTGCCAACGGTTACCCAACCTACGCCTTTGTTGACTCTGAAGATCAGCATGCCGTGTATCTGAAGCAACTGTTGGCCAGCCTGCCGGGGCACCAGGTGCGCATCGTCAGCGAGACCCGTAACGCCGACAAGATGATTATTCTGGCCTTCAACGACCGCAACCCGGGTGACTACTATCTGTTTGACACCAAAGCGGTCAAACTCAGACACCTGCTGCGCACCATGGGAAGCATAGATCCGGCCAAAATGGCCGAAGTGAAACCCATGGACATCAAGGTGCGTGACGGTATGACAATTCAGGCCTACCTGACCTTGCCACCCGGCAAAGATCCCAAGCAGTTGCCTCTGGTGGTCAACCCGCACGGCGGCCCACACTATGTCAGGGATAGCTGGGGCTTTGATCCTCAAAACCAGATGCTGGCCAATCAGGGCATAGCCGTACTGCAGGTTAACTTCCGCGGTTCGGGTGGTTACGGCGAAGCCTTCCAGCAAGCGGGCTACCGCAAGTGGGGCAGTGAAATTCAGTACGACATCATAGACGCCACCCGCCATTTGATAGACCAAGGCATAGTGGACAAGAAGCGCATCTGTATCGTCGGCGGCAGCTTTGGCGGCTACAGCGCGCTGCAAAGCTCGGTCATGGAGCCGGATCTGTTCAAGTGCGCCATCGGCTTTGCCGGGGTGTACGACCTGGAAATGATGTTTAAAGAAGGTGACGTGCAGGAACGTGACTCGGGTACCAGCTACCTGCGAACTGTGCTTGGTCAGGATCAGGCCGTGCTGCGTGCCATGTCGCCCACTCGCAACGTCGACAAGCTCAAGGCCAATCTGCTGCTGGTACACGGTGGCAATGATGAGCGCGCTCCGATAGAGCAGTTTGAAGCCCTGGAAGATGCGCTCAAGAAGCGTAACTACCCCTACCAGAAAATCATCATGGATGATGAGGGCCACGGTTTCTACGATGAAAGCCACAGAGCCATCTATTATCAGAAAATGCTAAACTTCCTGAAGCAGAATCTGGGCGTTTAAGTTTAACAGCCGTAAACAAAGCCGCTCTCCAGGGAGCGGCTTTTTTCGTGCTATGGGGCTTTTCTGGTATGAATTTACAGCAAATAGCGGTATCCTCCGCTTCCCGCAGATAAATGTGAAAAGCGTCACAGCTTGCGCGGACAGTAACAAACGGAAGGCACTGGCTTGGCGCCTATCCGCCGGAGGAAAACAATGGCATTGAGTGAAGCAGCTTTGATGGTTCAGACCGCGCTCCTGGAGCGAGGACTCGAGACCCCCATGGTACCCTGTGGCTTGTCGGCCGAGGAGCGCAAGGAAAAAATAGAGGCCCATATGAAGGCCATTTTGACCTTGATGTCGCTGGATTTGAGCGACGACAGCCTGATGGATACGCCGAAACGTATCGCCAAGATGTATGTCGACGAAATTTTCTCCGGCCTCGACTATGCCAACTTCCCCAAGATCACTGTTATCGACAACAAGATGGGCTTCGATGAAATGGTGCGGGTGCAGGACATCAGCCTCACCAGCACCTGTGAGCACCATCTGGTGACCATAGATGGCACTGCTACTGTGGCCTATCTGCCGCGGAAGAAGATCATCGGCCTGTCGAAGATCAACCGCATAGTGCGTTTCTTTGCCCAGCGGCCACAGGTGCAGGAGCGCCTGACCCAGCAAGTACTGGTTGCGTTGCAGACCCTGCTGGAAACCAAAGATGTGGCGGTAAAAATGGATGCGGTGCATTACTGCGTTAAATCCCGCGGTGTGATGGATTCCACCAGCTCCACCACCACTACGGCTCTTGGCGGCGTATTCAAGTCCAACCCGGCCACCCGCGCCGAGTTTCTGCATCAGGCCAAATAGCCTCTCCGCCATAAAAAACGCTGCCAAGGCAGCGTTTTTTATGGACTGTACAGAAAGTTACTCAAGCTTCTGTAAGAGCCGATATCTATCCTGGACGGCATTAAATACCGTACTGTTCACGATAGGCGCTAACGGCGGCCAACTCCTGCTCCATCCCCGGTTTCTCGGCCAAGTAGGCAATCAAATCGGCCAGCTTGATGATGGCCACTATCTGGCAACCAAAGTCGCGCTCCACTTCCTGAATGGCAGACAGTTCGCCCTTGCCCTTCTCCTGACGGTCGAGGGCAATCAATACCCCGGCCAGAGTCGCGCCATTGGCCTGAATGATCTCCATGGACTCGCGAATAGCGGTACCTGCGGTGATCACATCATCCACCAACATCACCTTACCCTTGAGCTCGCTGCCAACCAGATTGCCGCCTTCGCCGTGGTCTTTCTTCTCTTTGCGGTTAAAGCAGTAAGGAATATCCAGATCATGGTGCTCGGCCAAGGCTACAGCCGTGGTTGTTGCGATGGGGATCCCCTTGTAGGCCGGGCCAAACAGGAGATCGTAGTCGATACCGGCATCCACCAACGCAGCAGCATAAAAACGGCCCAGGCGGGCCAGATCCCGCCCAGTGTTAAACAGACCGGCATTGAAGAAGTATGGGCTCTTGCGGCCGGACTTCAGGGTAAACTCACCGAATCTCAACACCTGACGCTCAAGGGCAAATTCAATAAACTCGCGCTGATAGGCTTTCACGATCTCTCCTCTTGTGATTATGGGTAAGCCCTTAAGGCTCACGGGTACGAACAAGTACTCTCTGGAGTACGAAAAAAAGGACCCTCATGGGGTCCTTAAAAAACTTAACTCAATGCGGCCTTCTGTACATCGATAATCTCACGAATGCCATGCTTGGCCAGCTCCAGCAGACTCAGCAACTCTTCATGGCTGAATGGCTCGCCTTCGGCGGTGCCCTGGATCTCGATGATCTTGCCGGTTTCTGTCATCACCACGTTCATATCGGTTTCGGCGGCGCTGTCTTCAATATATTCCAGGTCACAGATAGGCTCACCTTCAAAAATCCCCACGCTCACGGCGGCGATCAGGAACTTGAGCGGATTGGCCTTTAGAATACCCTTGGCACGAGCCCAATTAAGCGCATCCACCAAAGCCACACAGGCACCAGTGATGGCCGCAGTGCGGGTACCGCCGTCGGCCTGAATCACATCACAGTCGATCACTATGGTGTTTTCACCCAGCAGCTTCATATCCACTGCAGCGCGCAAAGCACGGCCGATGAGGCGCTGAATTTCCTGGGTACGACCAGACTGCTTGCCCCGGGCCGCTTCGCGATCCATACGGCTATGGGTAGAACGGGGCAACATGCCATATTCTGCCGTCACCCAACCTTGGCCCTGGCCTTTGAGAAATCTCGGCACCCCTTCGGTAAAACTGGCGGTACAGAGTACTTTGGTATCGCCGAACTCGACCAGCACGGAACCTTCCGCATGGGCGGTAAACTGGCGAGTGATTGAAATGGGGCGGGTTTGAGCCGGAGTTCTGTTGCTGGGACGCATAGTGAATTCCTGTATTTTGTCGTCTGGACTGAATTGGCTGCATATTATAGGGCCTTGCGGCGCTTGACGCTATGGCGGATCCGTATCGAACCGACAAAGTGTATACACTTCACTTTAACCCCGGGGGCAAGCTGTCTATAATCCTCTGCTACACCCGTCTTCAAGCAACTGGAATATCTGATGATCCACAGCATGACCGCCTACGCCCGTATCGAGCATAAAGCCGACTGGGGCACAGCCTCCTGGGAAATCCGCTCAGTCAACCAGAGATATCTGGAAACCTATCTGCGCCTGCCGGAACAGTTCCGCAGCCTGGAGCCTGTGCTGCGAGACAGACTGCGCAAGCGTCTCAATCGCGGTAAGGTAGAAGTCAACCTGCGCTACGAGCTAAGCGATCAACAAGGTACCCAGCTGAATATGAATCAGGACTTGGCCCTGCAACTGTTGCAGGCCGCCCACTGGGTAAGACAGCAAGCCGGCCAAGGTGAGCTCAATCCAGTGGATATTCTGCGCTGGCCAGGGGTCATGTCCTCATCCGAGCAAGACATGGATGCCATTGCCGCCGAACTGCTCAAAGCCTTCGACGGCGCCGTCGATCAGTTTATCGAAGCCCGCGGCCGTGAAGGCAGCGCCATCAAAGAGATGCTACTGACCCGCCTGGATGCCGTTGAAGCCCAGATCGCCATAGTCCGCGAGCACATGCCCAAGGTCATGGAATGGCAAAGGGAAAAACTCAGCAACCGCCTGGCCGAAATCCAGGGCGAACTGGACCCAGCCAGACTGGAACAGGAAATGGTATTGCTGGCCCAAAAACAGGACGTGGCCGAAGAGATGGACCGCCTCGAAGCCCACGTGGTCGAAGCCCGCCGGATCCTCAACAAGGGTGGCAGCGAAGGCCGCAGACTGGACTTCATGATGCAAGAGTTCAACCGCGAATCCAACACCCTGGCCTCCAAGTCAATCAGCAGCGAAATCACCGCCGCCGCAGTCGAGCTTAAAGTGCTGATTGAGCAGATGAGAGAGCAGATCCAGAACGTGGAATAGAATCCATCAGTGTCAAACATTGACATTAACAACTTGTTTTTAATGGACTATAAGTTAAATGCCGTCTATTGGCGTCCAATGACACCCACCAACTTCCACAGCCAATTGGTGGGTATATTGGTGGGTAAATAGGACTTAACAGGATAGTGATGTGGTGGGTAAATAGGACTTAACAGGATAGTGATGTGGTGGGTAAAATGATGAACAGTCAACTTCACCCACCACGGCTGATACAGTGCAAAGGGAGGTCGCCACAATGGGCTCACTGACGGTAAAGGAAATTGAAGCAAAACTGAGGCAATCAGCTATTGGCCGCCATGCCGATGGCGATGGGCTCTATCTGGTGATCCCCAAGTCTGGTGACCCATACTGGATGCTGAGATACAGTTATGCGGGCAAACGCAAGGAAATGACGCTCGCCAAGTATAGCGATCTCAAACTTGCTGATGCTCGCCTGAAAGCTGCAGAGCAGATGAAGCAAGTACGATTAGGTAGTGACCCGATACAGGTAAAGCGCCAAGCTGCCCAGACCAGAGTCGATACTGTGCAGGACCTGTTTGATGATTGGTACTCGGAGTTAGAAAAGCGCCTTAAACACCCCGAGATCCCACTCAGGATATTCTCAAAGGACATCGCACCTAAAATCGGAAAAATCCCACTCAATGATGTAACACCCATGGATATCAGAGATATTCTGAGAAAGATTACCGAAAGTGGTCGTCCAACCATTGCCAACGATGCGCTGATGTACTGCAAACAGCTTTTCAATCACGGCATCAAACTTGGGTTAATTTCCTTCAATCCAGCCAGTGCCTTTTCGGTGACCGATGCTGGTGGTATTGAAAAAAGTAAGGATCGAGCCTTAACCATCGAAGAGTTAAAGCAATTCTTTAAAGTTGCACGTGAAAATAGTGACAGCTTTAGTCGTGAAAACTATCTCGCTTGTGCATTGCTGGTTACATTGGGCATTAGGAAGTCTGAATTGGCTGAAGCGCCTTGGAAGGAATTTGATTTAGAAAAGCAGGTGTGGAACTTATCGAAAGAACGCAGTAAATCAGGAGTGGGGATAACGATTCCATTACCTGAAATAGTGATGACCTGGATACAGGAATTAAAGGTAAGAGCTTGTGGTTCTGAATATGTGTTCCCTAGCCGACGTTCAAGTAAAAATCCATACATGGGTAAAGACACCTTAAACAGAGCGATTACCAAGCTCTTCGGGCATGAAGCTGGCAAGAAGACACAACCACCAAACCTAATGGGAGAAATCCCACACTTCACCGTACATGATCTCAGACGCACCTGCCGTAGCTTGCTAGCGAGACAAGGCACTTCCGGGGATGTGGCCGAACGTTGCCTAAATCACAAACTCAAAGGGGTTGAAGGTATCTATAACCGACACGATTATCTGGAAGAGCGGCGCGAGGCTCTGACAAAGCTTTCAGAAACCGTTACCAAGTTCATCACATGCGTCATATGTGACTAACTCAGCACGCTTCCTAGCATTTCACTTGGTTTTGCAGTCCAATTGCGACCTAGAAATTAGCATACAGGCTCTATATGAAGCAGCTTAATACCTACGAAGACAAAGATGAAGCAGAAATTGCCTTGACCAAAATTCAAGGGCAAAAACGACTAGCCAGTGAGCGAGATGATACCGAAGTCATCTATAACCTTTTTGGCGAACCTACCTGGGGAAACTTCTATCGTCTTGGGATGTTCAACCTTATAGAGCTTCAGAACATCGTAAGCCAAAAACAAAACGGCCAACCTTATGATGAAAAAAAGCACCGTGAGATCATCACGATGCTTCAGTATGTCGCCAGGAATTTCGAGTTATCAATTCCAGAGCACTGGCGATAGCCGCTGCCAGAGCCCTGGCACTAACAGTTATTCATCAAACTCGGCGGCAGAGAATTTCAGCATACTGCAGTTCTCTTTAATAGCTCGCTGAAGGTTAGCGTCAAAGCCACTTTGGTTACGAGCGCGGATCTCGACCGAGATATCCACATCCACACCGTAAGCACTGGCAAAGTTCTGCACAACTTCATCAATTAAGGTTGCAAAATCCATCTTAGCGCGCAGAGGGTCAAGAGAAACCGAACCGTAAAAATGAGTTTTTGTCGTTTCTACCGGCTTAGTATTATCAGCGCCGACGCTATCTCCTTGTGCGGCATTAGAACCAGTATTATTACCAGATGAGCCCGATGGCTTTACTGGATCAGTATTTACCGCATCCTCTTTTTCGCGTTTCTCCTTCGCCAACAGCTCCTGATATGCCAAAGCTGCGTCTCTTGAAAGCAATAAACTATGCTCGGTTAAAATCACGGAGCTATTTTTGCCAAACACAAAGCCTTCAAAACGGCCGTCCCGCTCACTGGCAGCAAATGCAAAATAATCGGTGGTCGATATCGCTTTTTCGATGGCGCGGCGCAGTACCTGGTCATCCACCAATCGAGGCAAGTACAAGTATTGGCAGCAGTCTTGCCATAGCTTGCTGACAGATACTGAAGTAGCGCCATTTTTAAAGTAAAAACGCTCCACCAAGTTGCGCAAATGCACTTCGGACCATTCTTTGATGAGCCACTCTTCATCAATCAATCGAGACTCGATTTCAGCAATAAACTTGGGAGCAGCAGTCGCAAGTTGCGTCACTTCCCACTCAAGTTCATCACCCGGCTCCTGATGAGGCGCCAGCAACCATTTATAGGTATCGCGCATCAATTGGCTCACCTGGGTTTTGGCTGCATCTCTGTGGCCTTTCGCCTGAGTTAAGTGCGCCATATCCTGGTTAAGTACACCGTTCTCGATGTCATCAACAATCGACTGCCAGGCAAGGTAGGTTCTCCCCGCTTCTTTCAAACGTGCCAGGCTATCGTAGTCTGCCGCCAAAAACACCAAACGATTTTGCTTCACCCGTGGCTGTTCACCACGGCGCTGCAAAATACTCAATGCTGTTTTAAATGCTTGATTCGTCGCTGCTGCCCGGCTATAAGCCGAGAACGAATCTGCCGGTAACACGACTAATCTTGGGCCTTTACCAAACTCATCAGGTACATCTGAAGCTGGCGTAAATACGTGAATACCATCAATCAGCTGTGGGGTGCCAAAGCTCTTGGTGATAGTGCTTTTTAACAATGGAATAAGCTGTTCACGTTCACTGATGTTGGTTTTTCGGCTTTCCATCTCACGGCGCAGATTCGGCTTGGTATCCAACCACATCCGGCTCTTATCGGCGTATAGATAAGTCAGTTTATCCTTAAGCTTGGCCAGCACGTCTTCAAAGGTCGCCAGGGTTTGCTCAGGAGAGCATGACCCAAGCAAAATCCGCTCCGCCTCTAAGCCCCGGTGCATCTGATCACCACTGCTTGGGGCGCTGCCCAAAAACACTGTCCGCATCACTCGCCTGGCAGCATGGTATTGACCAAAACGGGTATCGTTTTTGTCGATGTCAGCGGCCATGGAACGGTTACCGTCCACTTCCTTTTCGATGACCGGTTCCCACCCTTGCGGCAGGTAGTGAATGCTCTTGCCACGCACGTTGCTGTCATCCAGCGGCAAGGAGCCGGGCATAATCAAGGCATCACGATTATCGGCCACCCATAAACGGTGAATAACAATCGCCATGTATTGCAACACCCCACGGGTTCGCTGAAATTTATCCAGGGTAGACCAGTCTTCATACAAGCGGTCAAACACCTCGGGATGAATGGGGTATGAGCGGCAAAGTCTGTCGTAATAATGGCTGGATTGGGTTTCGGCAGGGAACTTAGCCGCATTATGACGATAAAAATCGCTGTACTGCTGAGCAATCCCCTGCACCACACCAATATCACCAGCATGTTCAAACAAGCGCCGACGCACAATTTCAAAGGCTTCTTCGGTGGCGACTGGCTTCCAGATGGACTCGACACGGGCAAAGTATTTTTCCAGCGAATCCAACGCCTTTTGCCCCATAGTGCCACCCACTTCCAGTGCCGATTCTGGCAAAGATGCCAGCAACATTGCATTAGGCACGGCCTTCATCGCCTCAGTCAACGCCTGAATAAAGGTGATGTTCGAGTCAAAGGTACCGGCATTAAATTGCTTGCCCACCTCGAGTTGGCGCAAAAATGCCACCAGCTCATCCATCAGCACCACACAGGGGGCTGCCTTGGTCAGCAGTTGTACCAACACCTCTTTACCGGGAGAGGTGCCATCTCTATCACTGTCGGCCACCAGGGCATAGCCGTCTTCTTTCAGCAGCTGCCACGCAAGTTCACCCCAAAGGGTATTGGCCTCAATGTCGCCATGGCGGCGTGGCTGACTGACCGACAGGTTAATGCCGTCTATCACGGCAACCCTGGCATTGGGTAAGTCATGAATACCGGCCGCATCCAAAATCGGTGGAATACCCTGCAAACGGTCAGTGCTTACGGTACGTGAAGCCAGGTGATATACGGCCAGCATGGTGTGGGTTTTACCGCCACCGAATGCAGTTTGCAGCTGTACCACAGGGTCGCCGCCTTTACCGGCCAAGCGTTCAGCCACCGATGCCAGCAGTAAACGCATGCCCTCGGTAATAAAGGTACGGGCAAAAAATTGCTCTGCGTCCTGATACTCACGCGGCGCCATACCATTGGCCACCTGGGTAATATCCGCAGCAAATTCCGACTGTTTAAAGGTGCCTTCCAGCACGTCCCTGTGGGGACGGGCAACTTCACGCCAAGGCTTTAGGCTCATAATGTTGCTCCATTGGGGTCAATACATCCGTAGTGCATCAGTTACTTCTGACCCACTACTTAAAAATCAAACGATAAGGTGTCGCCGGTTTTGGCAGTGTCAGCCATGGCGCTCATCATGGCCTCCCAGGCCAGCACCAGCTCGTTATAGGCGCGGGCATCGCTGGCCCAGCCTTTACGCTCACACAGGGTATAGAGTCGATAAGCCAGGGCACGAATGGCATCGCTCTTATCGGCCATACCGGCAAGCAGGGTGCCAGCGGCGGCAGCGCCCTGGCCGTTCAACACCCGTATCAGGTGATGCAACCCTTCCCACACTGGAGTGCGGTTATCATGGGCTGGGTCCCAGTCGGTTGGCAGCTCTTGCCACTTATAGAGCTGCACATCGCCCTGGCCTGCACGCAGCACCCCGGCTTCACTTAAGCCCTGCACGCTGGTGCCCTTGGCGCGGGCCAGCACATCGGCCTCACCAAAGCGGCCAACACTCCAACCCTGCTGCTCAAACCAGTGCAGGCAGAACTGAGTATCATGGTCAAAGTCGTCTTCGGCCAAAAAGCGGTTAATCAGTTGCAGTGCGGTTTTCACGCTCATCTTGCTGCCATCGGCCTCAAGCACAGCGGCATATTTACTGAATACCCCCATGCCAGGGCCGATAATGGCCTGGGACAAATCCACCGGCGCGACCGCCGATTGGCTGATACCCTGAGCGTCGATGCTGCCCTGGGTCATCTCATCCAGCGCCTCCGGCAGCACCCGGTTCAGCTCGCGGATAAACTGACGGCGGCTGATACTGTCGGCATTGGCATCCCGCTTATTGCACACCAACACTACACTGGAGGCCAAGGCATTTGAACCCAGTCCGATTGTTCTCCCTTCACGTTCCGTTCTCAGTGGCCAGGTGCCACTGATGGCAAACCCGGCATCAATGACTGCCTGTAAAAAGGTCTCCCAACCGGCACTGGAGGTGCCATCTGCCTTGGTTTCCGACTGTTTAAAGGCGTAGTAGATAGTGACCGGGAACGCCGGATGGGCCTGCTCCGCCAACCGGTGAATCGCCTTACCCATGCCGTCCAAAAAGAATGCCTCTGCGCCCTCTTTGCTGCCGTGGCGATAGGGGGTTGCCACCAGCTCCTCTGCTTTAGGTACAGCCATGGTGGCATAAAGACCAGGGAAGACTGGCCGTAGAGTTTTCCGCAACCAGACATAAAAAAAATCCGACAGATCGGCATAACCTATATTGTCGTAATATGGCGGGTCGGAGGAGATAACCTTATTTATACTAACGGACTGAGTTTGAGCATCAGCCTGTACAACAACGCCATTCGGTCTAGCTGGAAAGGCATCAAATGCTTTTTCGACCCAAACTAGAGCCCCACCAAAATTCCCTGTTGAATCGGAAAATGGGTTTGCTTCTGCGTAATCCCAAACCATAGGGATAGCTTGTCTGGCAAACGTATTTCGCAGTGTATCTCTTTGCGCGGTCCAACTTGTGATTGTTGAGTGTGAATCACTCATTCGATCGGATGCTAAACCTAAATAAAGTCCCACAGCCTGAGCATAAGCTGTCGCGCCTATGCCACCGGCATCGAGGCCTATGCCATCATCGGACATGCCAGCTGAGAGCGCATCTTGACGGCAGCGTTCAATTGCCTCCCCCACCAACTCAGAGAAGGTGGTTAAAGCGACTAATTGGCGAGGGGTGAAGAGATCGCCGTAAACATCTAAGCCGTAATTAGAGACGTTAACACGACACTTACCATGTAAGGGTACATCAGGTTTCCAGCTAGGTTGTGCCTGTGTTGATGCGAAAAATTGCTCTTCATTTGGGGACAAATACACCCGTCCCTTTTTGCCCTCTGCAACAATGGCCATCAGCCGTTGGCCCATTCGCCCTGCGCTGCCTTCGCTACGAATATATTTATAATCCACCGGAGAGCCTGACATCAGACAAAGAAAAGCTGCTCGTTTACCCGCTGTTGTGCCACCCTTGGCTGATTCTGGCGGTTGACCCACCTTCACTGTGAACTGGTAGCTATCACCGGATACCACAGGCTCGACATAAGCCTCTTTTCCAGCCTTGGAAGACAGGATAAAGGTGGACGCCAGCGGCACCTCGACATGGGCAAAGGCCGGGCTGGGGCTTTTGACGGTACGGGCCCAAAGCCAGGCAATCACGGTCAGCTCATCGCCAAGATACGGAGCCAGATCAGGGCGCTCCGCCACCATTTCAGCAGTAATCAACACCTTGGGATAGAGATGGCCGATGCGCTTTTGCGCCTCGTCGCGCATCCAGGTACCATAGCGACGCACATCTTCCGCCAGGCCTTTGGCACCGGACCAATCGGCAAAGGCATCTTTGGTGGCCTTTTTCTTGCTAGTTTTGTCGGCCACGGGCTCCGGCCCCACCGGCGCGCGACCATCAAACTTGGGCGGAATTTCAATCATGGCCTTGTTGATGGTGACCGCCACCGGGTTTAAGTCAGAGGCATAGGACTCAAGCCCCAGGCGCTGAGCTTCCAGCGGCAGCGCGCCGCCACCGGCAAAGGGGTCGTGAAAGCCGGGTAATTTTTCCGGGTTAAACAGCTCGGCGGCCTGTGGGTGGTCTTTATTGAGAGCACAAATTTCGCGCCAGCTTTCCATGATAGCGGCGCGCGCTTCGGCGAGTACCGTTTCGTTATTGGTGTTTTCCCACTTCACCAGCTCGCGCAGAATATTAAACAGCTTCTCACGCTTTTTGGCGGCTTCCTGCTTGTTCACACCGTACTTAAAACCATCACCCTGCTGGTAGCCAGGGTCGTTCACCATCTGGGCAAAAATCACCGCGCGGGCGGCGGCCAAAGGACGGCGGGCCCACCACAGGTGCAAGGTAGAAGGATGACCATGGCGAATGGATTTCTCCCTCGCTGCGGCAGCATTGATATCATCCAGCGGCAGCGCCACTTCAATCAGTTTTTTGGGGGATTTGATGGAATGCATGTTGATTTTTACCTACTTAAATATTCTGTAGTGCATGTTTTATGGCTGTCGCAAATGGCAAATGTTCAGTCTCTGCAAGTTCATCAGCCAGATATGCTGCTGCTAGCGCAGCATCTTCGGCGGCCAACTCAGCTATCTCTTCTGCTGTTTGCAGGTAGCCAGCAACTGCAGCCTGTCGCTGCCACCGCAGGGAACCGTCTCTTAAATTGAATAATCGCAGAGTCTCCTTCGCTCGGTTTTGCTCAACATCGCCCAAACCATCACGTATTGAAATCGTTCCATCGCTGTGGAAATGGAAATAGTACTCAGGATCTTCCCCATCAGGCTTTATCAACACTGCTGGCGGATAAACACCCTGTTCATCTTTATATTTGCCACAAGTATTGGGGTTATTACAGGACCCAAACAAGTTCTGCCAAGCAAAGGTCTGAGTTGGGTCTCGCCCCTTCTGACGAAAGTGTTCTATATGCCTTGAACCTTGGCTAATACCGACTTCACAGTAAGCACAACGCTCTCCTTGCATCGCTGTGAGTTCAACCCAAATGTCGTTCTTATTGTCTGAAGTCACATCTCCCCAGTTATGACGACCATGGTGAAAATGACTTAAACACGTCGGGGCAGCACCTCGCTTTAACTTATGCATCGGCGCCAGGCCCCTTCACAGACTTAGAGGCTGGTGGCAGCCGTTTCTTGAGCGATTGCAGACGAATAAGACGCTCGCATTCCAACATAAGCGGATGGGTGGCACCAAAATGCGCCAACAATTGCTCACGTAATTGATCTGCATCTGAACTACTGAGTTGATCCATTTCAATCATCTGCTTATATCGCGAAAGCGCTAGCGCTTCCGGCACACTTGGCACCGGATCGATCCCCATGATTGAGGCCAGCACATCAGCACTGCCTACACCCTTGGTCTGCCACTGCGGGGTAACAACTTCGGTTCTCGAAATATTATTTTCCGGACTCTGACGAAAGAGTCGAATGCAGTCTTTATCAATAGTTGTCAAAACTTGTGGGCTATGGGTAGTAACAATAAATTGCACCTGCGGAAACGCCTGTTGCAACGCTCCCAGCACCTGCTGCTGCCATGCAGGATGCAGGAACATATCCACTTCGTCGATAAGGACAATACCGCGGGTTTTTTTGGTAGCTAGTGCGCCAAATTGAGGGTTTAACTTGCCACATCGCCATGCCAGATCGGCCACCAAGGAAACCATGGCACGCACGCCGTCACTGAGCAGCTCCACCGGTAAAATACCTTGCTCGGGATGCGACATCGCCAGCTCTTCATGGGAAAAGCTGTAGTGGAAGTTGAGCCAGCCCGAGGCGGGTTGCAACACAGAGTCAATAGCCGCTTGAATGCCTGCTATTTGCTCCTTCAGTGAGTAGCCCTGATAAACATCGGTCATCTGCTGCTGCTGCAACTCAGCAAATGTGGCCTTGGTAAACCACTGTTGCAACTGTTTGAAATTTGAGGCTGGAGTCAGGCAATCTTCATAGCCCATACTTCGGCTGGCACTCACCACTGCTTTACGATCCATGTTGCGGTGTTCTAACCACAATCGGCTAGTGCCGTAGTAAGCGACAAGTGGTAAGTTCACGTCCTGCAGGTTGCGTACTTGTGACATCAAGCTCTCACCATAAGCGGCAAGTTCGCTGGCCTCCTTGATGGTGGTTTTGTTATTGATGCCAGTCAGCGCTCTTTTTATTTGGCATGCAGGCTCATTGAACCTGGCAGTGATTTCAACCGGGAACATTTGCTCACTGCTGGTCATCTGCTCCTTTCGCAAATAACGCGCATCCGACTTGGCAATCGGCCTGCCTTTACCCAAATCAAAGGCGGCAACATAAGGGCTAACAGCAACAGCAACGGCATCCAGAATTGTCGATTTACCTGCTCCATTGGGGGCAATGAGCACTGTCATCTGCGGATGAAAAGTCACATCGAGCTGCTCAAAACAGCGGAAATTTTTTAAGCTAACTTGTTCAATTTTCATAAGCTGCCTTTGGCATCTGTCGCTTTTGCCAGCAAATCGGCTAGATCGTAGTTAATACTGGCCACGCCGAAATCCGGCTCCTTTGTGAACGGATTGCGAACATAATAAGGCCCTTGCGTATCACCGTTACTGGCGACCAACACAATGGCCAGCAAAAACTTATGCCCTTGGTTTAACGCGTACATAATTTCGTTGCGGGTTACTGTGATAGTGGTTTGACCTTGGCTGCGGCCTTTGACCTCGATATGGCGATCAATAGGTAGCGAACCATCAGGGTTCAAAGGCGGCCTGGCAGTAATATCCCAGCCGCACTTATCGGCTGACACATCAAAAATCTGGTGACCCAATGCCTGCTCGGCCGCTATCACAGTTTGCATGGCTTTTTGCTCTACAAGAGCCCGGCTGGCAGCATCGACACTAAACAGAGTTTCACCCTTGCGCTTGGACAGCAGCCCCTGAGGAATAACCAAAGCGCAGCCCATAACAACCGGTGTGGCGGAAACCACATTACGCAGGGCATTAAGCTCCTGAGTACGCTGCTGCAGCCGCGCAGTCAGCTCGTCAACCCGGCGGCGGGCGTTTTCAGGCTGCAATCTTGGTTGCTTACCGGCTTTTACGTCGTCAGAAAGTTTAAGGTATCTGTCTTGCCAGTAATTGATTTCCTTGACCAGACGTTCATGCACTGCCTGTAAGGTTTTATCGGCCTGCAACTCGCGGCGTGATTTTACCTCATTGAAGTGCTCGGGCACCAATTTTTGCGACGCTAGTTGTATTGCCAGCGTATCAAGCGGCTGACTGAGCCAGGTGGAGCGCAAAATATCTTGAACCAAGGGTTTATCGGCATCGGCTATAGGCACCAAATCGAGGTGTGGTGCCCAACCGGCATAACTAGCCTGGCCTTGAGGATTAATGGCAACAAATTGCAGGCGTTTTGAGGCGACTGACTTGGGCTGCTCAACGGATTCACGCACTTGATGCTCAAGCATCATCAGGATGCGCGGCTCCCCACCGTCATCACTTGGGTCAACCAAGATAGCACCTTGCTTGAGTTTGCTTCTATGGGCCTGAAGCACTAAATCCAGCGTAGCGTGCATCAAAGGGTGAACAGGGTGGATGAGTTCAGCAAGCGCTTTGCCTGTTGGTCTAATATGTTGCTTCTCAAAACAAATCCGTTCATAACGGGTCAGTACCGGGGTACGACTTTCACCAATGCTGCGGTCACGCTCGCGAATAACACCTGGGACATGGTTAATTTCAAAACGCCCCGCCTCCCTCGGGCGCAGTTCGCCGCCCACGCTGGCAAACGCTTCCTGGAAGAAGGAACGGATAAAAAAGGGTTGTAAGCGTCTGGCTTCAGCCTTTTCCATTTCATCTTTAATAGCGTATAGCCCTTCGAGCCCCATGTGGGATTCGACCAGCGCATTGCGACGCACAATGTCTTTTAAATGGTCGGTATCGAGCGCCCCTTCAATTATCTGATCCATGCGGGCACGTACGTGGGGATCTTCACCGTAGCGAATGGCCTCAATCAACAGGTCTTTTAATGAGACATTGTCAAAAGCTTCACCGAGAATATCGAATACCTTACCTCCCAGCGCCTGCTTCTCTATTTCAAGCTTTTCGAACAGCTTTTGGAATACCGCACCTTCGCGGGTTTGGTCGGCAACCAGATTCCATAAATGGCACACTTCTTTTTGACCGATACGATGAATACGACCAAAGCGCTGTTCAAGACGATTGGGATTCCAGGGCAAATCGTAATTCACCATGAGATTGGCATTTTGAAGGTTTACCCCTTCGCCGGCGGCATCAGTGGCTATCAGCACCAATACATTGGGGTTGCTGCGAAACTCTGCCTGGATTTTGCGCCGCTCATCGCGATTGGTGCCGCCATAAATGACCCGAACGGAATCCGGACTACCCAATAAATCGGAGACCCGCTGCCTTAGATAGTTGAGGGTATCCTTATGCTCGGTAAAGATGATGAGCTTGCGACGGGACTCATCGCGGTTTTTCATTTCGGGTGCGTCTTGCAGCAAGCTTGAAAGCTGCTCCCATTTTTTATCGTTTCCTGATTGCACCAAGGCTAACGCCTGTTGCTCCAGATCCCGTAAAGAGAAGATTTCGGCTTCCAACTCGACGACGGTTTTCGCGGCAGTAGCCTGATCGACGACTTGCTCGGCGTATTGTTCGTACTCTTCAGCACTGAGCTCCTCATCCAGTTCATCCCAGTTGTCGGGCAAGTCGATTTGCTTGGTTACCAGAGAACTGCCAAGTGTTTCGGCGACACCTGACTGACGGGCCATTTCTCCTTTAGCCAGCAGCTTCATTTCTTCCAGCTTGTCTTTTAAACGGTTGCGGCGACGCTTAAGCGACTGATAAATGGCTTCGGGGCTGGATGCAAGGCGACGTTGCAATTGAGTAAGCGCAAAACCTACCGTGGTCTTATTTTTGTTGTCTAGCTTGTCAGCGCGATTCATCTCTTCCCGCACATAGGTGGTGACCTGCTCGTACAAGCTTGCTTCAGCATCGGACAACTCATAATTGGCCGTATAAGCACGACGCTCGGGAAACAGTGGCGTACCATCGAAGGTCAGCAGTTCTTCTTTGACCATGCGACGCATCATGTCGGTAATATCCACCTTATGTGCGCCCTCACGGAATTTGCCATAAAAGCGGTCGCTGTCTAGCAGTGACATCCAGACCTGAAAGTCTTCTTCTTTGCCGTTATGAGGTGTCGCTGTCATCAGCAAGAAATGGCGGCAAACCGAGCCCAAGAGCTCGCCAAGAACAAAGCGTTTGGTCTTATTGACTTTGGAACCATAGTAATTAGCGGATAGCTTGTGTGCTTCGTCAACGATGATGAGGTCCCAGTCGCTGGCCTTCAGTTTTTCCTGGTAGTCTTCGTTTCGTGACAGCTGATCAAGGCGACAGATAAGCCTGTCTGTTTCACTAAAGTAGTTGCCGGTAGCGCACTGCTCTTGTTTCTCGCGGCTGAAAATATCGAACTGCAGACCAAACTTTTCTAGCAACTCGTCTTGCCATTGTTCGGTCAACGAGCCAGGTGACACCACCATGATACGCCGGGCATCTGCGCGCAGCAGTAGCTCAGAGATCAACAGCCCCGCCATAATGGTTTTACCTGCGCCGGGGTCATCTGCCAGTACATAACGCAGTGGCTGTTTGGGTAACATTGACTCGTAAACTGCTGAAATTTGGTGTGGCAGCGGATCTACGTTTGCCATATTAACCGCCATCATGGGGTCGAACATAGCTGCTTGAGTGATACGGTAGGCTTCCAATCCTAGTTTGAACTCGTTCCCAGGCGCATCGAATGACCAAGCACGGCCCACATCGGCAAGAGATAAATTTGGCTCATCAGAGCGAAACAACATTCGCTCACCAAGACAGCCTTTATCATCCCGGTAATAAACCGTTAAAGCATGTTCACCAATGGGCTCAACTGTGACAACTTTCACAATCACCCCATCAATGATGCCTTTGAGCTGGGCGTCCTTTTTAATCTCTTCGAGTTTTAGCATCTTTAAGTTCCCGTTCATCCTTGATGTGGACGTCCGCCTAATTTTACACTAATCAAGTAAGACGTAATCAATAGAGCCTATCATTAAAACAAATCACTTAAAACCATTTTAAGATCATCACGTTAATCATAAAAAACATCTCATTGTTATACTAAAACCCGAGATACTAACCCACTTATTCAAAACTCTCACGCCTACACTTAGAACGTTAAAAACTTGTGTCAATTATGGAATACTTACGCACCTATCATCATACAAGGTTGGTATACAAACATCGACCAAATGTCATGGTCTTAAATTCGGGAGAAAGGTCAGTAAGCTTCAAACATGCACTAGCTGTTATTGCGCGCTCTTATCAGCGTAGCAATCAAGTTTGCACTTCTTCTTTCACTTAAGCCACCAGCCGGGGCGGGTTTTATGGATCAAAGAAAGCTGTCTTCATTGTGGAACGTCAAAAGCAACCGGCTGGTGTATTTGAAGAATTACTGCGCGTAATGTAATTGGGAGAGAAGCTCACTTAGGAGTTGAATTTGCGAGTACCAATCACTGCAAAACACATTTTGATCCGCACCGCTAATACAGGACACGCTACTAAGCAACACTCTTTAGTTCGTAGTTTTCTGGACTGATATAGCCCAGAGCACTGTGCCTTCTTGTTCGATTGTAATCAACCTCGATGTATTCAAACACAGCCCGACGCATTGTTTCTCGATTCATGATTGGCTCGTATTGCACCGCTTCAACCTTCAACGAGTGGAAGAAGCTTTCGGCGCAAGCATTATCCCAACAATTCCCTTTACGGCTCATGCTTATCTTCAAACCATGCGCCAAAGCTAGGTTTCGATAAGCGTGTGAGCAGTACTGGCTGCCTCTATCGCTGTGAACGATGACTCCTGTGGGCATGCCGCGACGAAACAGTGCCATACGGAGCGCATTACAGGTTAAGTCAGCTGTCATTCGGGGGCTCATCGCCCACCCTACGACAGCGCGTGAGTAAAGGTCGATGATAACGGCCAAGTACAGCCAGCCCTCGCTGGTCATTAGGTAGGTGATGTCGCCCACCCATTTTTCATTGGGCGCCGCAGCGGTAAAGTCTCTCCCAAGCAGGTTTGGCGCCACAGGAAGGCGATGGTCGCTGTTAGTCGTCACTTTGAATTTGCGGGCTGCTTTGGGCACGAGCTGTTGCCGTCTCATGCTATCAGCAATGGTTTTTACATTGGCTCTCTCGCCGTCATCTGCCAGTTCGGCCTGAATGCGTCGGGCACCATCGCGCTGTTTGCTGGCGTCAAATGCGGCCTTGATTTTCCTATCCCTGTCATCACGTTTCAGTTGTCGTTTACCAAGCTCGGAGCTGGCGTTACGCCATGCATAATACCCACTACGCGAGACCTTGAGCACAACAGTCATACGCTTTACCGAGAAGCGATGCTGGTGCTCAAGCATGAATGCAAACCGGTTCACTTTTGATTCTTCGCGAAGTAGGTAGCCGCCTTTTTTAGAATGGCTAGGTCCTCTGCTTGCTCTGCGAGCTGGCGTTTGAGTCGCGCCACTTCGGCCGTGAGCTCAGCTTCGCGCTGACTGGTGTTCGTATTCTTCTCTGCGGCATTACGCCAGTTGTAGAGTTGGGAGTCGTATATACCCAGCTCTTTAGCGGCGGCGCTTACCCCTTTGATTTTTGCTAGCTTAAGGGCTTCAGCTTTGTACTCAGATGTATAGGTTTGTCGTTTGGTCTTTGATGTCATTGTTCACCTCGTTAAACGATTTTACTCGCTTAGCGTGGTGTCCAAAACTATCGGGGCGGATCATTTCAAAGAAGAAAACCACATAGTTCAATGCCTCTCTGACTCATCCGCCGAATTTGATACTGAATCAAGTTGGTACAAAAGCTCTGAGAAGGAAATGAACTTAGGTCACTTCAGTTGAGGGGATATACTTTAAAAAAACGCTCTAAGAAAGAAGCACTCGATGTCCCACAAGCGATGCAAACAGCCTCCAACTCCAAAATCCTCAGTTGTCGCTCACCACTTTCATATTTAGAAACAAAGCTCTGAGGCTTGTTGAGTCTTTCCGCAAGTTGAGTTTGGCTAAGCCCTGCGTTTTTCCGCATTGCTTTCAGTTCATTACGTAGCGACTCTTCGCGTTCCAACCAGCTTTTTTGCATGGCTGGATAGTAAGTCATGTTGTAAAATATCCCATTTTGGGATATTTTGCTTTCGGCCATATTTAGGAGCGAATATCAAAGGGCTAAGCCCGATTTACTCAGGAGTTGCTGTAATGGATAGATACATTCGATATTTGATAATTAGCTTTGTCTTAATGTTTGTCATGGTGCTGGTAACAGTATTCAACAGCCATGTCTCTGTTGGTTTTTTGGGATGGTTGGCTTTTTTAGTGTCTGGCACTTTGCTTACCGGCACTGGGGCTTTTATAGGTCGCTTGTTTCTGGACTTTGTCAGACCCGATATTTACCTAACCACCGGCGCAGTAGACGCTTTTTACAAGCGCGTATTTTGGAGTATCGGCCCTCAGTTTATCGGTGGCCTTATTGGTTTTATGGCAACACAGGGGTTTATGTCCAATGTACTAGGTTACGCCCAGTTCAGTGGATAAAGCCGAGATTCAGTCAAATATGGGAAGAAGGGAATTGTCAGGTGCTACTGACAATTCCCTTCCTTCACTTGTTTAAACGTTACCTACGCCAAGCCTTCATCCCGGTCTTCAATTCGTTCAAGAATCCACTCCTCTACTTCAGCGCCAACCCAAGCCACAATTCTCGGTCCAAGCTTCACAGGTTTTGGGAAGCGTCCCTCGCTAATGTAGTTATAGATAGACGAGCGACCTAACCCTGTACAATCCATCACCTGCTTCAATCGTAATAGTTTCATGATGAGCTCCTGTTATTGACTCATCACATAAGCGCTGCCAGTAATTTTTAACTTTTCCGTATCCCCACTCTGCAGCCCGCTTTTCGAAACATTTTCAGATATATATCACCCCTGTGCATAAACCAGAGTCATCATCAAGGAGGCGATATGCACAGAACCATTTCTGCACCCAGCAACAACTGGTCTCACACATCCAGTCAAATCCTCGAAACCGCGGCCGGCATCATCGCCGAGCGCTATGTTCGAGATGGCGTATTCACCAACCCAAGCGCAACCATGGACTTTCTGCGCTTCAAGTTGCATCAACATGAACGCGAGGTATTCGCGGTCATGATGCTGGACAGCCAGCACAGATTAATTGAGTTCACGGAGCTGTTTTACGGCACGATTGATGCTGCCAGTGTTTACCCCAGGGAAGTTGTTAAAGCGGTACTGAGCTGTAATGCAGCGGCAGTTATCCTCACTCACAACCACCCTTCCGGCGTTGCCGAACCTTCTCAGGCCGACAGGCGTATCACCGAGCGGTTAATCAACGCTCTCAGTACCATAGATGTGCCGGTGCTGGACCACATTGTGGTGGGCGACCAGTGTGTATCGTTTGCCGAGCGAGGTTGGCTGGAGGGAAGACGCCATGATTGAGTTTACCGACAGCTTTTCGCAGGCTGCGGTGGCTGAAGCCTGTCAGGCATTCCCTGAATTGCGGGCGTATCTACTCAGAGAGCTTACCCTGCCCACATTCGAGCGGCCGCTGAATGACACTGGCGAGGCGATTGGTGCTCCCCAGGTGATGCCATTAACGTCGTTGCGCAAAACCGTGTTGTATGTATGCCGTAAGGATATGAATGGTCACATTCCCAGGGAAATCGGCTTTTGTCGCTACCTGCAGCGCTGCGACACTTACGGCGTGCCGTTTGGTCCTTGGCTTAAGGTGATCAACGGCTGCTATTTCAATCACGGCTCCAACACCCAACCCAATTGGAGCGCCCACAGCTGAACCGCAAACCTTTTATCTATCCCCCTGCCCGCTTGGCATTCCACCAAGCGGGCTTTTTGTTTATGGAGAATCGATATGAACATTATCCAGTACCAGGCTCTGACGTTACCCGCCGACTTTTATGAACTGCTAAAGATGCACGCCAAGGACTATCAAACCCAGGAAGCCCGCTTTATCACCCTCAATTTTGCCGATCCGGATTACAACGCCGAGCGGGGTGGCTTCCATCCGGTAGAGATAGGTTTGAGTCGTCAGGGCGATGCCTGGGCACTCAGCTACTTTACCGACTTCGCTTTCTATGGCCGGGTCATGCCGGAATTGGAGCGGGAGATTGACGTGCATTTTCAGGCTCAGGAGGTTTACAGCACCTTTTACGGAACTCGGCCTTTGCGGGAAGTCGCGGGGTTGGTGCAACTGCTGCTCAAGAACTTCCTCAGCTATGTCGCCATCGACGCTTATGTCGTCAAAGTGCAGGCCCACTGAAGTGGTTCTCAAAAAGGTATTGTGGGCACCAGCAAACCCAGGCCCGATAGGGGTTGGCAAGAGGCTGGTTCCCATATTCATCAAATAGCCAAATGAGGGAACTTCATCATGAAAGAAGTCGAGGCGGTGAAAAGCCGTGATACCATCAAGCTTATCAGTTATCTGCTTGAGCGTCACTTTGGTCAGCAGATGGCTGATGTCTGGAATATCGGTCTTAATCTGGCACTGCGGATCTCAGATCTACTGGCGATCAGATTCAGTGATATCCAAGGTGACAGGCTCAGCATCATTGAGCAAAAAACCGGTAAAAGAGCCGACATTAAACTCAACGCCAAAACCAAGGCTTTGATCGACGCTATCCGCCAGCGTCACCCTGACCACATCTATCTGTTTCAATCCTATCGTAGCCAGCAGATGCAACATGCAGCGCCTAGGCCGCTCAGTCGTCGAGCCGTGACCAAAGCCTTTGCCTTCGTTGGTGAAGACATCAGGCTTGCGTTAGGGACCCACTCAATGCGTAAAACTCGCGGTTATCACTTGTACCAATCCTGCAAGGATATTGGCCGAGTGATGCGTATGCTCAGGCACCAATCGGAAGCGGTCACGCTGCGTTACATCGGCATTACCCAACAACAGATAGACCGCGACTTTATTGAACTGGAAATCTAACCCTAAACCTTTCCCACTTGAGAGCAGTTGCCTAAAAGGGCGCTGCTCTCTTTTTATTTGGAGTACAACATGAAGAAATTCAAAGCCGGTGATCATCTGGTTACCAATATCGATCCGCTTGGACTGACTGAACACCATGGTCTGTGTGTTGGGAATGACCAAGTTATCCACCAACGTAAAGATGGTTTTGTTGAGCAACTCAGTCTGAGTGAATTCTCGGGTGGGGCCAAGGTTCGTCGCAAAGCGATTGCATATGATAGAGACAGCTCTGTGGAGCGAGCAAAGAGCTTACTCGGTTATCGGCCCTATCACCTGCTCAGCAATAACTGTGAACACTTCGTCAACTGGTGTATCGATGAAACAGAAACGTCCAACCAGGTCAGTAACAACCTCCATTTCACCGCACAAGTGACAGCACGAGCCGGATTGCTTGGCAATGCCGCTCAACGTGCAGCACAAGGGAGCCTGGCCAATATTACCCTTGCATCAACAGCAGCCAAAGCCGTCGGTGAATACATTGGGTTACCGGATGCAGTGAACAGGGCCATTGGGACTCCAGGCGATTTGGTAGCCAAACCACTTGAGACTTTTATCAATGGCACCTGTGAAACACTGAGTACGTCCTCCGGGCATTTAAGAGCAGGAAACTATAGTGAAGCTGCAACATCACTCGTCAAAGGTTCATTGGAAACGGCTGTAGATTGCACCATAGTCAAACCCCTTGAAGTTACCGGAGACGGTATTGTGGCAATAGTGGATGTTGGTAGGGATATCTGGAGCTGGCTACGCTACTGATATTTAAGCAGTCAGGCGCGAATGCCCCTGACTGCTTAGCCATTACCCCATGAAAATCTTCTGACTGCTACCAAAGTGGCGATTACCATCACCTATGTATTTTGTTTCTTTCTTCGCCAAATAACTAAGACGATTCATCCCTGCATCATAATGCATCACAAAGTCTGCTGCATTTTGATCTAGCCAGTACACACCATTTTGACAGATATGCACTAAGCCAATGGCATATTGTACATTCAGCCCAAGTGCACTAGCCCATGCCCCAAAAATACGGTTATATGTATTGTCCTCTCCGAGCACCTGAGTGCCAAAGGTGAATACCGCATCTTTGTTAAAAACAAAGGCCACGTGGTAGTGCCAATTCCCTGTACCGTCAACCTGCTCTCGACACCATATGTAACCGAAACCAATCGGATGGACTGAAGCACGTCTATCCTTCCAAGCCCTTAAACGACTTTTAAATGCCTCGATAAAACGAGAGATTACCGCGGTGTCATCTGATTGAAGGTAGGCTGGGAAGCGTAAATCAAATCTAAGAATCGTAACCCGCGTAAATCTCGCTAAATGTCGGTTCACCACTGCATGGATTGAATTGAGATAGTCGTTAGATAGATCGTACTTGCCTGCAATAGAAAAGCAGGTGTTAGTGTCAAAGCCTTTCATGGATATGTCCTTGTGTTTAGTTAGTTCAAACAACACGTATAAACACAAGATGAACAGGTACTGTAATTTTAAACTTACAATCATCCTCCCCCTGACCAAGGAGAAATAACCTACAGCTAATATATTACTATACCGAAATGACCGTTATCAGTTGAGCCTGGGAAATTTGAACTTATTAATGCTATTACATAGCCCTTTTATCGCACCAGTACTCTGGAGTTAAGGAAGGTGCGAATAAGTCCTCGTGACACTCTGGCTTACACAGCAATTGGCGTTCAAGGCATCTGACTGAAGGCATGCCGGGGCCTGTCGAAGTCGGATAACGCAGAGAGCCGGTTGCTGTGAAAGCCTCGAAGGGCGTGGCTTACAGGCCTGCCTGCGGTGTTGTGCTTCTTGCAAAGGACTAGGGCCATTTGCTGCGAACCACGCCTTGCATCCAAGCCAGTAAGCCGACGCAGACCACACATGGGACTTGTTCGCACCTTCCTTAATGACTGAAGAATGCCAGAGATACAGGAAACGTTTGCATTCGACCGTTGAAGAAATTTACCTATGCAATATGAAAAACTACCGTCAAAAACCAACAAAAACGTCTAAAACAAGGTATTTCCCCGCAGTAACGCTTACGTTTTTATGACATAAATAATGGAAATAATGACAATTACCAGTCAAAATATATCAAAAAGTTGGATTCTAAATGACGTAAGTTTGCGTTATATTATTTATAAATAAATGCTTTCTAACTGAACAAACGAATATGAATAGAAGACAGCGAAATTTCATTATCAGATGGTTGGAATTCAAAGGAGTCTCATACCTCCCATTCGGACAAGATGAGCTAAAATTAACTGAAGGAATTTACCTGAAAACATCGATAGGCCAAGCTAAACAACTCAAAGTAGATATAAAGAAATTTTGGGAGCATCAAGCAATTGCTCTAGATAACATCTCATGGCTCTCACCAAAATTAGAAAGACAATGCAATTGGATTTGGGGTCAACTCGTCATTGAGTTTAAGCAGAAAACTAAAGAAATTTACTTACCTCCAACATTTTCATTTGATACATATGCATTCACAACAAAAGATCGTTATCAGTCTATTATTGATTTTTTTGATTATCTGAATGTACCTATGGCTGAAAAGCTCAGAAAAGTAGAACAGCTCAAAAAAAACTGGGTTGAAAATGCCCCCCAAAGGGCAAAAATAGACTGGCTTGATATAGACAACAAAGAGCAATGCGATTGGATTTGGGAACACTCCAGTAAGCTACTGGACAACATTTTTCTGTTAGCGCCACGGGATAATAAAGAAAAATATCATGACGCCATTCTACTTTATGACACCTTTTTAGGAGTATTCGATAAAGATAAATTAAAAAAGCTCAAGAATGGCTGGGCCCAACAGAAATCTAGGACAAACCAGAAACAAAAAGGTGTGATAAGCGAGAAAAGCCTAAATAAAGTTCGCAAACAGGCTAGCAAGTTGAGCATTACACCTGATGAGTTAATAGAAAAGTTGCTGTTAGACTAACTAAAGCTCAATGACCAAATGGTGGGCAATACGGTGGGCATTGTTCATCCACGCTTAAAAAATACACAACAACTATATGTTTTTAAAAGAATTCACCAAATAGACCACAAGAAGATCCAGAACGTGGAGTGATATTCCGCACTGTTAAAAACGTTCAAAAATCCAGCAAATCACATTTCAAAAAGCCCCTTCAATAAGGGGCTCTGTCATTTCTAGATCCTACCTAATAGCTGGTCGGCACGCACAAATGAACACTAAGACCGGAGACAGGGCCTAATAGCGCAAACTCTGCATTGAACAGTGGCCAACTGTGGCAAGCTCATCAGCGAACCCGGCTTACCAACAGCGCCATGCTGCCGCAGGCGAACAGTACCCATCCCAAGTGCTGCACCGCGCCTGCCAGAGCCAGACCACTGCCGATGAGTAAGTAGTACATCAAGCCGAACAGGGCACCGGCGCTGCCGGCCTGCTGTCGGTACTGAGCCAAAGCCATGCTGAGCACATTGGGGATAGCTATTCCGAATGCCATAACCACGAGTAGCATAGGCGCCAGAAACCCGATGGAGTTCAGCGAGAGTTGTACCCCTATGGCTCCCATAAGCAGCAATAGAGCAGCGCCTTGCAGGAGTTTGCCTTGAGAGACTCCCTTGGAGATCAGGCATTTATTGCTGTAGCTGCCGACCAGTGAGCCTAGGCCAAGGATTAAGCCGCTGTAACCAAACTGTTCCGGCGTGAACCCAAGCCTGGCAAAGTTGAATCCACCGAGTTGGTAATAAGAAAACAGGGCGACGTTATAGGCAGTGACCAAGAGCGCAGATTGCCAGATTTGCCTGTCACCGAGCATACGTTTACTCAAGGCGAACAGTTGCAAATTCTGCCTGCTGGTTTGGGTTTCCGGCAGCCTGATAAAACAATAGGCGAATAAACCCAAGGCCATAATAAACAAAGCCAAAAACACCGCATGATGACCACCCACCTTGACCAATTGGCCACCGGAAAACATGCCGATAACAGGGCTGATGGCAATCCCAAGTCCCATCACACTAAACACTTTCCCCAACTCTTCACCGCTGAAGGCGTCACGCAGCATGGTTTGAGTGACGATTGAGCCGACAGCAATCCCAAAAGCGCTGCAGGCTCTGGCGGCCATCAGCACGGCGAAGCTGGTTGTTGACATGGCCACCCAGGCTGCGACGCCATAGATAAAGAGTCCCAGCAACATGGTCGGGCGACGGCCGCAACTGTCGGCCACTATGCCCCACACTGCCACGCCCAAAGCGAAAGCCAGAAAATAAACCGATAGGGTTTGCGCCGCCTGAGGGTAGGACACGGCAAATGTCTGCGAAATCGCCCCCAGGGCCGGGCTGTAAATGGTTTCCACTATTTGCGGGAACATCAGTAGCGCCAGCATCAACCATAGCGAAGGTTTGGTTTTCATCTCTTATCCTTATCACAATCAAGCAAGCTGCGAACAAGCCCTGTTACTCTATGCAGGCTTGATCCGCGCTTTTCCGGGTCGGCGCGCAGTGTATACTCGTGATGAAATGGAACGTTAACGACATAAAGACAAGAAACATCAAAATAGGGACATCATGGCGATTATTGAGCAGGAAACTGAGTTCGATGCGGATACCTTTCCAGCCAGTGTTATCGGCATTGCGGCCGATGTTGGCCAGCACGATTCGGGCATGCACCAACACCATAAAGGGCAACTACTTTATGCCCCCCACGGCTGCATGAGCTTTGCATTGGAGAACGCCATCTGCATCTTGCCGCCCACCAAAGCCGTGTGGATCCCGCCCGGTATTTCGCACCGCGCGGTAATGACCAATGTGGTGGCCTATCGTTCTTTGTATTTTGATTGCGCCAGGTTCAACACTCCGGCTGAACTTCGCATGATAGAGGTCAACGCCCTCTTGAAAGCCTTGATAGACAAGATGGCACTGTGGCCTTGGGACACACCGGAGCAGAATATGGCCAATAGCAGTGCGTTATTTTGGGAAGAGTTTTATGCCGCCAAGAAACATTCATTTCAGCTGCCACTGCCACGGGATCGCAGGTTTCGCCGATTCCGCCAGCAGCTTATCAAGGAAGAGTTTCTCGCGCCTGATATAGGCCGACTTGCCGGCAGTGTCGGCGCCAGCACCAAGACAGTCACCCGGTTATTCAAGGCTGAAACCGGTATGACTTATCAGCAATGGCGCCAACAGTGGCGCCTTTTGAAGGCCATTGAACTCCTATCCGGCGCCAGATCTGTCAGTGAAGTGGCCCACAATCTGGCGTTTTCTTCCGACAGCGCCTTCATTGCGTTTTTTAAAAAGCAGACGGGCCAAACGCCTTTGAGCTTTATTCACAATCCAATTAACTGAAAACAAGAGTAAAATGCACAAAAAACAGCCTAAAATCACAGTTCCCCAACCGGTTGATTTACATCTAACATCCTTAGTGGTAAAAATTGAACAGTAAACCTACTTTCAACTCTCATTGAGGCATTGATGCTGGAGATTGTAATCATCAGATAATCAGTTAACTGACCTTCCAAGGCCGGTCTGATTATCAATGCGCGTAAATCAAAGGTGGACACTGACAAGTGCCCGCATGTTTTGCTCATGATGATTATCGAGTTTTTCCAGTATGAATATATCCCGTCAGGAACAACGTACCCTGCACGTCCTCGCCAAAGGCGGACGCATTTGTTATTTCCGCGACACTTCAGGTCGCGTCACAGCCGTTGAATGTTATAGCCGCGAAGGGCTTGTTCTTTGCGACTGTACCCTCGCCATTTTCAAAAAGCTCAAAGCTAAAAAACTGATCAAATCTGTCAAAGGTCAGCCCTATCGCATAACCACGGCCGGCTTGCACAATGTGCGCGCCCAACTGGACAACCGTTGAGGAAAGAAAGATGAATACACTATTTTCCCGTGACTATATCAACAGCAACATGATGGGCCCCAACGCCCTGCGGCTGGCCGAAGAAGTCTGCCGGTCACTGCAACTGCAACCAGGGATGCGGGTGCTGGACTTGGCCTGTGGCACAGGCATGACCTCCATCTATCTGGTGAAGGCCTTCAACCTCGAAGTCACCGCCATGGATCTTTGGATAGCGGCCGAAGACAACCAGGCAAGATTCAAGGCCGCTGGCCTGGAAGACAGGATCACGGCAGTGAACTTTGACGTAACCCAGATGCGGCCGGGACATGCCCCATTTGCAGAAAACAGTTTCGATGCCGTCTTGTCCATCGATGCCTATCACTACTTTGGTGCCAGTTCAGCGTTTTTTGACACCCACCTCGCCCCTTTCATCAAGCCGGGCGGTCAGGTCGCCATAGTGGTACCCGGGCTGAAAAAGCCTTTTCCACTGCAGCAAAGCGTTGCCCCTGAGCTGGCCCCCTGGTGGCAGCCCGGGATGAACTTTTTCACCGTCGACTGGTGGATGCAACTCTGGCAACAGAGCGCATTTTTACAGTTGGAGCTGTGCGAAGAGAGTGGGCAGTGCACCCAGGCATGGCAGGAGTGGTTGGCATGCGACAACCCTTATGCCGTACGGGATCGCGAGATGATGGCCGCCGAAAACGGCCAGTGGTTCAACTTTACCAAAATGACAGGCCGCATACACAAATAAGCTTTAGAAAAGCAAGGAAATGTATGAATATCAATAAGCTAATCAGCCAGCATTTTCCAATAAGGCTGTTGCCGAACGAAAGCAAAATTCCCTGGAATGATGCTGATTTCAGCCAGCGAATGCTGGAAAATCACCTCTCCCAGGAACACGATTGGGCCAGTAGAAAACTGGCGGTGATTGAGCGCCAGGTAGATTGGCTCTACAGCCAACTGGCTCCTGGCGCAAAAGTGCTGGATCTGGGTTGTGGCCCCGGCTTTTACACTCAATTGCTGGCAAAACGCGGCTTTTGCTGCACCGGTGTCGACTTCTCACCAGCCTCTATAGCCTACGCCCAACAACAAGCGCAGGCGGCTGGACTGGATATCGACTATCAATTGCTGGATGTCAGAAGCTACCGGCCGACCAAGAAGTTTGACTTCATCATGATGACCTTCGGTGAGCTGAATGTTTTCAGCGCAGCGGATGCCAAGAGTTTACTCAAGGATTGTGCAAACTGGCTGACGCCGAATGGCAAACTACTTGTGGAAGTTCACAGCTTTGATGAAGTCAAACGGCAGGGACAGGCAGAGCCAAGCTGGCAAAGGCATTCACAGGGCCTATTTCTCGATGCACCCCACCTGCTGCTGACGGAGCATGCTTGGGACGAGGCACTCCAAACCAGTTCCACACTGTTTTGGGTGATTGAAGAAAACGGCAAGGTGACGCGATTCGGCAGCCGGATGCAGGCTTGGCAAGATGAGGAATATCTGCAGCTGTTAAACGAGTGCGGCTTCAACAAGATTCAGCGGGTAGACACTGCAGTGTGGCCCAGCAGCAATACCTTTGAGGGCAAGCTTTATACACTAATGGCATGCTACAAGGCATAACCTGAGTCCGTTTGAAAGAGGAAGGTGTTAAGGTCTAACCCCCGGGTACCTTCCTCTTTTTTATTGTTATCAACACCAATACATTTCAGTAGCGCTTTCTAAGCAGTCTCAAGGCGTTGGCGGTTACCAACACAGTTGCGCCTGTATCGGCCATCACAGCCAGCCAGAGGCCGGTTATCCCCAGTAAGCTGGTCACCAGAAAAATCGCCTTCAGCCCCAGCGCCAAGGCTATGTTCTGGCGGATATTGCTCAGAGTTGCCCTGGCCAAGTGGATCATTGCCGCCACCCCTCCCAACTGATTATGGGTCAGGGCCGCATCGGCGGTTTCCAGCGCGGCATCGGTTCCGCCGCCCATGGCAATGCCGATACGGGCTCGCTTCATTGCCGGGGCATCATTGATACCATCTCCCGTCATGGCCACATTGCGGCGCTCGGCCAATGCCGCCACCTCAGAAACTTTATCTTCCGGCAGCAGCCCGGCGCGCCAGTCGATGGCCAGCTCCTCGGCAATCGCCTTGGCGGTTCTTGGGTTATCACCTGTCAGCATTATGCTGTCGATACCGAGATGGCGTAGCTTGGCTATGGCTTCGGCGGCCTCGGCGCGCAGCTGATCCCTGAGGGCAATGATGGCCACAGGAAAAAGTGGCTCCTGCTCGGCATCACACAGTACGACCAGGGTTTGCCCCTGCTGCTCCAGTTCTGTGACACGTTGCAGCAGCTCAGGTGCTAAACTTGGCAACCTTGAAGGGGCCAGCAGTCGCCAGTTTTGCGAATCGACCCGCCCTTCAACGCCCATACCGGGTAAAGCCCGAATAGCTTCTGCGCCTGGCAGTTCCAGCTGCTGCGCTTTGGCATGCTTGACTATCGCCTGTGCCAGGGGGTGATGTGAGCCCAATTCAATGGCGGCGGCCACCCTGAGCCACTTGGTCGCATCCTGCTCAGTGAGGCTCTCCACCAAGGTAACTTCAGGTTTACCTTCTGTGAGGGTGCCCGTCTTATCGAAGGCGACGGTATCGACATGTGCCAGTGCTTCCAATGCCGCGCCGCCCTTAATCAAGGCTCCCTGACGGGTTGCGGCGGCCAGCGCAGAGGTTACCGCCGCCGGCGTCGAAATCACCAAGGCGCAGGGGCAACCTATCAACAACAGTGTCAAACCACGGTAGATCCATTGCTCCCAAGGCTCGGCGTACAGCAGAGGTGGCAACAGCACAGTCAACAAGGCCAGCAACATGATGGCTGGAGCGTACCAGCGACTGAACTTGTCGATGAATCTCTCTATCGGTGCTCTTTGCCCTTCGGCCTCTTCAATCAAATGCAGGATGCGGTCTATGGCGTTGCTGCCGGGCTCGGAGACAACCTTCATCTTCACCAGCCTATCGGCTGCCAGGCAGCCGGCGGCGACCCGTTCGCCCTTAACCCTTTCTACCGGGATAGATTCTCCCGTAAGGGCGCTTTCATCAAATGCCGCCGAGGCATCAAGCAGTTCGGCATCGGCCGGCAGGCGAGCTCCAGGCGCTACTTCTATGATATCGCCCGGGCGCAGCTCAGAGGCGGCCACCTCTTGCCTCTGGCCATCTTGCAACCTCAATGCCTTATCCGGCACCAATGCCATCAAGGCGCTGACTCCGGCGCGAGCGCGGCCGGCCGCAAACGATTCGAGCTGCTCACCGAGCATAAACAGGAGCAACACCATGGCCGCCTCGGCTGTTTCGCCCAGCAACATGGCACCTATGGCGGCAACTGTCATCAGGGTTTCAATGGCAAAAGGGGTGCCGCTGCGAATAAGGGCCCAAGCCTTGCGGGCAATAGGCAGCAGCCCCCAAACTGTAGCCAGAGTGAACAGGCTGGTGCTGATACTCGCAGGCGCCAGAGCCGCCAGCAGCATTAACAGTGCCAGTGACAGTGGTTGCCAGTATTTGGGTTGCCAGTATTTGCCAAGCCAGCTCGCCGGGCCGGGCTTGGAACCTTCCTTACCTGCCTGGGCCTGCTGCTTAAGCTTAAAGCCGGCCGCATGCACAGCATCGACTATGCCTTGGGGCGAAACGCCGGGCGTCAGTTCCACCAGCAGCTTTTCGGTGGCAAATACCACCCTGGTGCTGCAAACGCCGCTCACCCTGGAAACCGCAGTTTCGACTTTACGGGCACAGCTGGCACAGTCCATACCCAGTATTTGCCACTGATGCTGCTCACCTTGAGCAAGCCTGGCAGTGTTGACTTCGGCAGCGGAGTCGGCTTGATGGGACTCATGATGATCATGGCAACAAGCCGAATGACAGCCAGAATGCTCGTTGGAATGACTGACAGCGTGACTGACTATGTGACCATCTGTACAACTTGCTGTGCAATTTGCCGGGTCCTTAGCCCACGCCTTTACAGGCTCGGGCGTGGGTTTGGGATCACAACAGGAATGACTCATAACTGTGCCTCATGCTATGGCTCAAATGATGCCTCGGAACTCAAATGTGACTATCCGGGCCGTTTGTTATTGCCAAGGAGTGTAAAGCTTGGAGTAAGCTCCAGAGTCAAGCTTCTGTGCCAAAGTATTTGCCCGGCCCGAAAACCAAGCCCTATCAATTAACCAGCCATAGCCGCTATGCCGTCCTAGCCGACAGCGGCGCCGATTGTCCCATTTACCGGCGCCAGTGTTGCGCTTGACAGTCAACCGGCTTCCACCAAAAATGCGCCGGGGATTTAAAGTGCCAGTCGCAGTTTCGCCACAAAGCAACATACGGGTAAAGGCTCAGGAAGATGCTGAAAGACGCTGCATTGCAAGCCATCTTCTGTACAGCGCAGAGATATAGATGGCGCAACTTATACGGCTGAAGCAGGCTAAACCTCTTGTACCAATGCTTATGTGAGCAGGCCCTAACTCCCTGTCAACGCCAGCTTAAGATTGAAGCCTGGTGGCGACTGCGGTTAACATAGTCGGTCGATTTTTCTTTTTATGATCCTGAGGGAGCCCAAGTTGTCCTTGATTCGAGGTTGTCTTGCCTTTAGCGGCTATGTTATCAACACCCTGTTTTGGAGCCTGCCAATTCTGCTGGGCAGCCTGATAAAACTGCTTCCAATAAAGCCATTACAGCGCCTATGCAGCCACGCTTTGGATTTCTGCGCCAGTGCCTGGATCAGTGTTAACGGCGGCATAGAAAAGCTGCTTCATCCGCTGAAGATGCATATAGACGAGCTTCCGGAGCTGTCAGAGCAGGAGTGGTATATGGTGGTAGCCAACCACCAGAGCTGGGTCGATATTTTGATCCTGCAGCGACTGCTTAATCGGCGGATCCCTTTTCTCAAGTTTTTCCTGAAAAAAGAGCTGATTTATGTGCCCGTACTTGGGCTGGCCTGGTGGGCGCTGGACTTTCCCTTTATGCGCCGTTACAGCACGGCTGAGTTGAAAAAGAACCCGAAACTCAGAGGCAAAGACATTGAAATTACCCGTAAGGCCTGCGCCAAATTCAAGCACAAGCCGGTGAGCGTGATGAACTTTGTCGAAGGTACCCGCTTTCAGCCCAGCAAGCACCAGAAGCAAAACTCACCGTTCAAACACCTGCTCAGACCCAAGGCCGGCGGCATGGCCTTTGCGTTGTCGGCCATGGGCGAGCAGATCCACAAACTGGTGGATGTCACCATCTATTATCCCGGCAAGATCCCCAGTTTTTGGGACTATATCAGCGGCCGTTTGCCTGAGGTTTACCTCCATTTGGAGGTCAAGGAGATAGACTCGGAGATGCGGGGTGACTACGCCAATGATCGTCAGTTCAAACAAGCCTTTCAGGAGCGGCTGAACGCCCTCTGGCAGCACAAGGATGAAGTGCTGGAACAATTGGCCGCCAAGGCAAACCATTCTCAAGGGGACTCCTGATGTTGCACTTCCTGCCCGGGCCTGTGCTGTTTATTCTCAGCCTGAGCTTGCTGATCATCAATACCGCCGTTTGGGGGTCGCTGGTGTGTATCGGCGGCCTGTTCAAATTGTTGCTGCCCTGGAAGGGTGGCCGCATCGCCATGACCCGGTTAATGAACCGGTTCATGTGGGCCTGGGCCAGCTGTAATGGCGGCATACTGCACCTGATAGCCAAGGTCGAATGGGATGTGCAGGGACTTGAAAGCCTCAAGCCAGATGGTTGGTATCTACTGATCAGCAACCACCTCAGTGGCTTTGATATTGCTGCGCAGACCTATATCCTGCGCAACAACATCCCCATGCTGAAGTTCTTTCTCAAGAAAGAGCTGCTGTATGTTCCTATCATGGGCCTGGGTTGCTGGGCGCTGGACATGCCCTTTATGAACCGCACCAGCCCGGAAAAGCTGAAGAAGAACCCCAAGCTCAAGGGCAAGGATCTGCAAACGACCCGGCGCTCCTGCGAAAAATTCAAAGACTTGCCCACCTCCATCATCAACTATGTGGAAGGCAGTCGCTTTACCGAAGACAAACGGCAGCGGCAAAAATCCCCCTACAAGCACCTGCTGCGGCCAAAAGCCGGTGGCATTGCCTTCACCTTGTCAGCCATGGGCGAGCAGTTTGATGCCTTGCTGAACGTGACTGTGCTTTATCCCGATGCCCCCAAGGATATTCTCGGCGCCGTGATGCAGGGTAAAGTGCACAAAATTGTGGTGCGAATCGAGGCTCTGCCTGTGCCTCAGGTGGATTCTGTTCGCTACTTCAGCGAGCCAGAGTACAGGGTAGAGTTTCAACGCTGGCTCAACGACATCTGGCAACAAAAAGATGCCCAAATAGACCAGTTGCTGGCCGAATGCCATCCCGCCGACGACTACAACAAGCTGGCACAAAAAAGCCACTGACAGTGATTGTCCAGGACAAAACAATGCCGGGCCTAAGCCCGGCATTGTTGTTTTAAAACTGAGTATTTCGACTCAAGCGCTTTTATCGCATTCAGTAAGATACTTCTCGGCGGCGTCCAGCTCAAATTCGCTGAATACTTGAATACCATGGCGCATCAGCAAGGCGGCGGTCACGCCGTCGCCCTCTATAAGTTGGCGGGAGAAACTGCCATCGTAAATCTTGCCTTTGCCACAGGAAGGACTGCGGGCCTTGAGAATGGCCGCAACCACTTGCTGTTGCTGCGCCTTGGCCAGTGCCAGCTCGGCGCCTCGCTCAAAGGCCTCGGTCACGTCCTCACCGTCACAGGTCAGCACTCGTCCCTGTATCTGTTCGGCCGGAGCTCTGGGTGTCGGCAAGCCGCCGGCGCACTCGGGGCAGAAAGGCACAAACCGCCCTTGGGCCTGCCATAGCTGCACTCTGGCATCATTGAGCAAGTTATGGCCACCGTCATAGCGTACTTCTTGCCCCAATAAACAGGCGCTTATCAATATCCGATTCGGTTTTGCTGTGTTGATGATTTCTGCGCTCATGCTTTGTCCACTCTTGTCACTCTTGCCTCTCTCCTCACTCGAACGATTCACTCCGGGCAACCGCCCTCCCCTAATTGGCAGTGGCTCATGCTCTCGGTTTAACGGCCCAGGGTCTGGGACACTGCTACGGATAACAAGCTTCGCTCTTTTCCTTGTCTGCCGCTGACAAGGAGCATTCTATCAGTCGCCCCTCAAGAAAACTGTTTAAAACGGGATTGTCGACAATAGTTGCAATAGCAAGTGTAAACCCATGCTAACAGCAAGTTTAAAAAATAAACCCAAGACAATGTTAAGTAAGGGTTTAACCACCAAAAACACCAAATTATTAGACTTACGTCTAGGTAAAGGCATTGTTGACAATGACCCAGATCACATCTAATGTCGAACCATTGTTAACAATCGAGCGAAACTTAAGCAGTGACTCAGGCACCTGTATTGGACAAAAACGGCGTTGATAAAGCCACTCCGGAGAAGAGCAGTACCCTGGTGGATCAGATCCTGGTGCAAATTCAGACCAGCATCATCAAGGGTGAGTTGGCTCCCGGCAGCAAGATCAACGAGCAGGCGCTGGCACTCAAGTACGGTATCAGCCGCGGTCCAACCCGTGAGGCCTTGCAGATCCTCGAGCGTCAGCGCTTGGTAGTACGTATCCCCCATGTGGGTGCCAGAGTCGCCGCCATGACAGTGGCCGAGCTCAACGACCTCTACGAACTGCGCAGCACGCTGGAAGCCATGGCCTGTGAACTGGCCGCCAAACGGATAACCGATGAGCAGCTCAGCCAGTTATGGCAACTGCTGGCCCGTCAGGAAGCGGCGCTGGCAGAAGGCGATACCTATTTTCAGGAAGAGGGTGATGTGGACTTTCACTACCAGATCATCCGCGCCAGCGGTAACAAGCACCTGCAGGAAACCCTGATCGGCGGCTTATATCACCTGCTGAGAATGTATCGCTATCAATGCACCAATAAGAACCGCCCGGTCAAAGCCATCGCCGAGCACAGACGCATAGTCGAAGCCATAGCCCAGCGCGATGCCGAACTGGCCGGCTTGCTGATGCGCCGTCATATCGAACAGGGGCGGCGCAATACCGAACTCAGACTCAAACAGCTTCAGGCGGAGCATGCCGCCCTGGACTCAATATAAGGAAGCAAACAGATGACTCGCAGCGCAGGACTCAGATTCCGCCAGGCTCTGGCCAAGGCCAAGCCGCTTCAAATCGTGGGAACCACCAATGCCTATTTCGCCCTGATGGCCGAGCAATCAGGTGTTCAGGCCCTGTACCTTTCCGGTGCCGGTGTCGCCAACGCCTCTTACGGCCTGCCGGATCTGGGCATGACCTCAATGAACGATGTGCTGATCGATGCCGGTCGTATCACATCGGCCACCGAACTGCCGCTGCTGGTCGACATAGACACAGGCTGGGGCGGCGCCTTCAACATTGCCCGCACCATCAAGGAATTTGAAAAGGCCGGTGTTGCCGCCGTGCATATGGAAGATCAGGTGTCACAGAAACGCTGTGGTCACAGACCCAACAAGGCCGTGGTCAGCACCGAAGAGATGGTTGACCGTATCAAGGCTGCCGTGGATGCCCGCACAGATGAGAACTTCGTCATCATGGCTCGCACAGACGCAGTTGCCGTGGAAGGGCTGGATGCCGGTATCGAACGCGCCCAGGCCTATATCGAGGCGGGTGCCGACATGATCTTTGCCGAGGCGCTGACCGAGCTGGATCAGTACCGTCGATTCAAGGCGGCCGTCAACGCCCCGATCCTGGCCAACATGACCGAATTCGGCAAGACAGAACTGTTCAACAAGGAACAACTGGCCGAAGCCGGTGCCGACATGGTGCTCTACCCACTGAGCACCTTCCGCGCCGCCAACCTGGCCGCCCTGAAAGTGATGCAGGCACTGATGGCCGACGGTCATCAACGCAATGTGGTCGATGCCATGCAAACCCGTGAAGAGCTGTATAAGTTCCTCGGCTACCACCACTACGAAACCAAGCTCGATGAGCTGTTCAGCCAAAAGTAACGGCTGAATCCAGGGATGATTGACCGGCGCAGACGCGCCGGTTGCAGGGTTTGCCCCAAGAAACACCCGGGGTTGCCGCCCTACACAGCACCCCAGAGCGCTGAAAAAGGCAACCGCATACCAGACCAGCCATGGCTGGCCAACAAATTGACAAGAGTGTAACGGAAGAGGGAATGCATTATGACTGACAAGAAACTGAGCGGCGCCGGATTACGCGGCCAAAGCGCAGGCGAAACTTCACTGAGCACAGTCGGTAAGTCCGGCTCAGGCCTGACCTACCGCGGCTATGACGTCAAAGATCTGGCCGAAAACGTCAGCTTCGAGGAAGTGGCCTACCTGATCCTCTACGGCGAACTGCCCACCGAAACTCAACTGGCGGCCTATCGTCAGAAACTCAAAGGCATGCGCGGCCTGCCACAGGCACTGAAAGAGGTGCTGGAGCGGATCCCGGCCGATGCCCACCCCATGGACGTTATGCGTACCGGTTGCTCCATGCTGGGTAACCTGGAAACCGAAAAAGATTTCTCCGAGCAGAGTGAAGTGGCCGACCGTCTGCTGGCGGCATTTCCTTCCATCATCTGTTACTGGTATCGCTACAGCCATGACGGCGTGCGTATAGACACAGAAACCCATGACGACCAGATAGGCGCCCACTTCCTGCACCTGCTGCACGGCGAAGCTCCATCTGCCCTGCATGCCAGGGTTATGGATGTGTCACTGATCCTCTACGCCGAGCACGAATTCAACGCCTCTACCTTCACCGCCCGGGTTTGTGCCTCTACCCTGTCTGACATGCATTCCTGCATCACAGGTGCCATTGGCTCACTGCGCGGCCCTCTGCACGGCGGCGCCAACGAGGCGGCGATGGAGCTGATTCAGGATATGCGCGATGAAGACCATGCCCGCGAAGTGCTCAAGGGCAAGCTGGAGCGCAAAGAGAAGATCATGGGCTTTGGTCACGCCATCTACCGCGAGTCCGACCCCCGTAACGTGATCATCAAAGAGTGGTCGGAAAAGCTGTCGCAGGAATACGGTGATGATCGCCTCTATCGCGTTTCTGTCGCCTGTGAAGCCCTGATGTGGGAAGAGAAGAAACTCTTCTGTAACGCCGACTTCTTCCACGCCAGTGCCTATCACTTCATGGGGATCCCCACCAAGCTGTTTACCCCCATCTTCGTTTGCTCCCGCCTCACCGGCTGGGCCGCGCACGTGATGGAGCAGCGCGCCAACAACCGCATTATCCGCCCGAGTGCCGATTATGTTGGAGTTGAGCCACGCAAGGTGACGCCTCTCAGCGAGCGTTGATCCCGGCGGCGGCCAAACGGCCGCCCGATGAATGAGCAAGAGCGGGCACCCAAGTGAGCAGGGGCCCGGCTCTTTTTGCAGTTGCTTCTCAGTGGACAGAACTCATGAATACCAATTACCGAATTCCCCTGCCCGGCACCAGCCTCGAGTATTTCGATACCCGCGCCGCGGTCGAGGCTATCAGCCCCGGAGCCTATGCCAAACTGCCCTACACCTCGCGGGTGTTGGCTGAAAACCTGGTCCGCCGCGCCGAGCCAGGCAGGCTCAACGACTTCCTCGAACAGATTATCGAACGCAAACGGGATCTGGACTTCCCCTGGTTCCCGGCGCGGGTGGTGTGTCACGACATTCTCGGCCAAACAGCACTGGTTGATTTGGCCGGTCTGCGTGATGCCATCGCCGACAAGGGTGGCGATCCGGCCAAGGTTAACCCTGTGGTGCCAACCCAACTGATTGTGGATCACTCTCTGGCAGTGGAACACCCCGGCTTTGAAGCGGATGCCTTCGAGAAAAACCGCGCCGTTGAAGACAGACGCAACGAAGACAGATTCCACTTTATCAACTGGACCAAGACGGCCTTTAAAAACGTCGATGTGATCCCGCCCGGCAACGGCATCATGCACCAGATCAACCTGGAGAAGATGTCCCCCGTGGTCCAGAGCCGCGACGGCGTCGCCTTCCCGGACACCTGTGTCGGCACCGACAGCCACACGCCACATGTGGATGCCCTCGGGGTGATCGCCATAGGCGTGGGTGGCCTGGAAGCCGAAAGCGTGATGCTCGGCCGCGCCTCCTGGATGCGCCTGCCGGACATAGTCGGCGTCAAGCTGACCGGCAAAGCCGCTCCCGGCATTACCGCCACGGATATAGTGCTGGCGCTGACCGAATTCCTGCGTAAAGAGCGGGTGGTGGGTGCCTATCTGGAATTCTTCGGTGAAGGCGCCGCCAGCCTGACTCTGGGTGACAGGGCAACCATCTCCAACATGACTCCCGAATATGGCGCCACTGCCGCCATGTTCTATATCGATCAGCAAACCATAGATTATCTACGCCTCACCGGCCGTGATGACCAGCAGGTGGCGCTGGTGGAAAACTATGCCAAGACCACGGGTCTGTGGGCCGACAGCCTCGAAGGCGCCGAATATGAGCGGGTGCTGGAGTTCGATCTCTCCTCCGTGGTGCGCAACATGGCCGGTCCTTCCAACCCGCATGCCCGTTTGGCCACCAGCGACTTGGCCGCCAAAGGCATTGCCGGCAAGGTCGAGCAGCAGGAAGGCCTGATGCCGGACGGCGCAGTGATTATCGCCGCCATCACCAGCTGTACCAACACCAGTAACCCACGCAACGTGATTGCCGCCGGCCTTATCGCCCGCAACGCAGTGGAAAAAGGTCTGGTACGCAAGCCTTGGGTCAAGACCTCTCTGGCCCCCGGCTCCAAGGCGGTGGATCTCTATCTGCGCGAGGCAGGGCTATTGCCTTACCTGGAACAGCTGGGTTTTGGCATAGTCGCCTTCGCCTGTACCACATGTAACGGCATGAGCGGCGCGCTCGATCCCAAAATCCAGCAGGAAGTGATCGACAGAGATCTTTACGCCACCGCGGTATTGTCCGGTAACCGTAACTTCGATGGCCGGATCCACCCCTATGCCAAGCAGGCATTCCTGGCCTCGCCGCCTTTGGTAGTGGCCTACGCCATTGCAGGGACTGTGCGTTTCGACATAGAGAAAGACCCACTCGGCACAGATCAGAATGGCAACGCCGTTACCCTCAAGGACATCTGGCCCAGCGACGAAGAGATAGATGCCATCGTCAAGTCATCGGTCAAGCCGGAGCAGTTCCGCAAGGTGTATGAGCCCATGTTCAATATCGCCGTGGAATACGGTGATGGGGTCGACCCTCTGTATGACTGGCGCCCAATGAGCACCTATATCCGCCGTCCGCCCTACTGGGAAGGCGCCCTGGCCGGTGAACGTGCGCTCAAGGGGATGCGGCCACTGGCGGTACTGGGTGACAACATCACCACAGATCACCTGTCGCCGTCCAACGCCATTCTGCCATCCAGCGCCGCCGGCGAATACCTGGCCAAGATGGGCTTGCCGGAGGAAGACTTCAACTCCTACGCCACCCACAGGGGTGACCATCTGACGGCTCAACGGGCCACTTTTGCCAACCCCAAACTGTTCAACGAAATGGTCAAGGACGACAGCGGCAAGGTGATCCAGGGCTCGCTGGCCCGTATCGAGCCCGAAGGGCAACAGGTACGCATGTGGGAAGCGATAGAAACCTACATGGAGCGCAAGCAACCGCTGTGCATCATAGCCGGTAAAGACTATGGCCAGGGCTCCAGCCGAGACTGGGCCGCCAAGGGCGTGCGTCTGGCCGGAGTCGAGGCGATTGTGGCCGAAGGCTTCGAGCGCATTCACCGAACCAACCTGATAGGCATGGGCGTGCTGCCGCTGGAGTTCTTCCCGGGGACCGACAGACTGACCCTGGGCATAGATGGCACAGAAACCTTCGACGTTCTCGGCGAGCGCACACCCGGCGCCACTCTGACCCTGTTGCTGCATCGCAGCAATGGCGAAACGGTGGAAGTACCTGTGCGCTGCCGCCTGGATACCGCTGAGGAAGTAACCATCTATGAAGCCGGTGGTGTACTGCAGCGTTTCGCGCAGGACTTCTTGCAGGGCAATGTTTAAGCCGGCCCTTGATGCGTGACCAAGTCGGCCATAGCCAAGGTTATGGCCGACTGATAAAAATATTTATGTCAAAGGATCCAATGCCATGGCATTTAAACCACAGATAAAAATTCCCGCCACCTATATGCGCGGCGGCACCAGTAAGGGAGTGTTCTTCCGCTTGGACGATCTGCCCGAGGCGGCCAGAGTGCCCGGCCCGGCCCGCGACGCCTTGTTGATGCGGGTCATCGGCAGCCCTGACCCCTACGGCAAACACACAGACGGCATGGGCGGCGCGACCTCAAGTACCAGCAAATGCGTGATCATGAATGCCAGCCAGGTTCCCGGTCACGACGTAGACTACCTCTATGGTCAGGTCTCCATAGATAAGCCCTTTGTCGACTGGAGCGGCAACTGCGGCAACCTTTCCACTGCGGCCGGCGCCTTTGCCCTGCATGCCGGTCTGGTGGCCCCAGAACGGGTACCGGAAAACGGCATCTGCGAAGTGCGGATTTGGCAGGCCAATATCGGCAAGACCATTATCGCCAAGGTGCCGGTCAGCGCCGGTGAAGTGCAGGAAACCGGTGACTTTGAGCTCGATGGTGTCACCTTCCCCGCCGCCGAAATTGTGCTGGAATTTATCGACCCAGCCGATGACGGAGAAGACGGCGGCGCCATGTTCCCTACCGGCAAGCTGGTGGATGAGCTGACGGTTCCCACCCAAGTACACCCCAGCGGTAAAATTCAGGCAACGCTGATCAACGCCGGGATCCCGACCATTTTCGTCAATGCCGCCGATCTCGGCTATCAAGGCACCGAATTGCAGCCGGAGATCAACGGCGATCCCGAGGCGCTGGCTCGCTTTGAGCTGCTTAGGGCACACGGCGCGCTGGCGATGGGGTTGATTAAGGATCTATCCGAAGCCGAAACCCGCCAACACACTCCCAAGGTAGCGTTTGTGGCCAAACCGCAGGCGCATCCGGTTTCCAGTGGCAAACAGCTGGCCGAAACCGATGTCGACCTCCTGGTTCGCGCCCTGTCGATGGGTAAATTGCACCACGCCATGATGGGCACGGCGGCAGTGGCCATAGGCACGGCCGCGGCTATCCCGGGCACCCTGGTTAACCTGGCGGCCGGCGGCGGTGAGCGCAGTTCGGTACGCTTCGGCCACCCATCTGGCACCTTGAAAGTCGGCGCCGAAGCCGAGTTCAAAGACGGCCAGTGGCAGGTGACCAAGGCCATCATGAGTCGCTCGGCGCGTATCCTGATGGAAGGCGCAGTACGAATTCCGGACGACAGTTTTTAACAGTAGCTTGGCTTTCGATGGCAGTCGTTGATAACACAGCTGTCGATTGCCTCTCCCCCTTTCCAAAAGGCTCCGCTTCCTCCCTTCCGGCGGGGCCTTTTTTCCTTTCTGTTATCAACTGGGCAACAAAGTAGGATAAAGTGCGATAAAGTTTGCCAAACTGAGAAAAGAAATCTGTTATAAAATAAATTCTCACCAATCAAAAACCTACTGAAAAAAGAGGGCCTCTTGTCTCGGATCTGCTGCCTACTCGCCGCTCTACTGTTATCTGTCTGCCTGTTTGAGCTCAGGGCAGAACCTGCGCCCCAGCTCAGATTCCAGCATGTCAGCAGCATGAATGGCCTGAATCAGAACAGCATCACCAGCCTCTACCAGGACAAGGCGGGCATTTTGTGGATTGGCACCCAGGATGGGCTGCACAGTTACAACGGCATCGAATTTACTCTGTTTCAACATGACCCCTACCACAGCCAGACATTGTCGGATAATCATGTCACCGACATACTGCAGGATAGCCGGGGGCAGTTGTGGATAGGCACCTTCAACGGCGGACTGAATCGCCTGGATCTACAGACGGGAGTATTCACTCCCGTTGGCCGTGACAAGGGGATCAACAGCAAAAGAATCAACCGCCTGACTCTGGTGGGTGAGACACTCTGGGTTGGAAGCGGCAATGGACTCTACGCCCTGGATACGGTCAGCGGCGAGCTGCATGAGTTGTCACTGGGGCAAAATATCAACGCCGATATCCGGGTACTGACTCCCATAGGAAAAGATGCTCTGCTGATTGGCACCCAAAGTGATGGTTTGCTGGTTTTGCGCAATGAAGGACTCAAGCCCCTGCCCTTACCCGATGCCGAACATGGTCATCCGGTACAGGCCCGCCAGAGCGAAGATGGCGCCCTGTGGCTGGTTATCGATGATGCACTCTGGCGTTATCCGCCCGGGCTGAAAAACCCAGAGTTCATCTACCGGCTGCCAACGCCCAATCGGGGCATTCTGGAGTTTATCTTTGACAGCAGGGGCGGCATCTGGCTAGGGGGCCAACAGACGGGGCTTATCCAGCTACAACTTAAAGAAGGCCAGTGGCAAGCCAGGCACTATCGCTATGACCCATCCGATCCCAATAGCCTCAGCGATAATGATGTCTACAGCCTGCTGCAGGACAACAACGGTATTCTGTGGATTGGCAGCCTGTTTTCAGGCATAGACAAGGTGAATCTGGCCCGGCAGTACTTCGAGCATATCTACAATAATCAACAACCCCTGGAGCGCCAGCGGGATAACAATATCCGCGCCATTTTCCGCTCCGGCGACGGCTTGCTGTATTTGGGCACCGACAGGGCCGGCTTATTTCATATGGATCAAGATGGCCGATTTTTCTCCCACAACAACCAGCTCGCCAAACTACTTGGCCAGGATGAATCCTTTTTGGATCTCACTATCAGGGCGATTACCGAGGACAGCAGCCGGAGGCTATGGCTGGCCAGCAGTGAAGGCTTGATAAGACTGAACAAAAGCGGCCAAATGCAGCTGTATCGGCCCCCGGGCAACGAACCCGGTATTCGCGATTTGATCATCAGCCCAGATGAACAGATCTGGCTCGGTGCCGGCAACACTTTATACCATTTCGACCCGGATACCGGTGTTTTCCAGGCCCACTTTGTCAACGAGTATCTTGAAGAAGGGCCACAGTCGCAGATGATCCTCAGCCTGACCACGGCCAACAATGGCATCTGGGTCGGCACCATCAATGGCGCTTATTGGCTGCAACCTGACACGGGCCAACAACAGATCATCCGCGGTGATCGCCTGGCCAATCCCATGGTGCGGGATATTCTCAGAGACAGGGACGGCAATATCTGGTTTGCCACTCACGGTGGCCTCAGTCGCCTGCGCCAGGATGAGCTGCAACACTTCGGCCGTAATCAGGGATTACCGGGCAATACCGTCTATGCCATGGAGCAGGACAAGAGCGGCGACCTCTGGCTCAGCAGTAATTCAGGGATCAGCCGCTTTGCCATCGACAAGGAAAAGGTGCTGACCTTCAACGAATATGAAGGTTTGCAGGCGCTGGAATTCAACGGCAATGTCAGTTGGCAGGACAAGGATGGCAGTATCTGGTTTGGAGGCATCAATGGGTTGAACCATTTCTACCCTCAGCAGGTGCCCAAGGTACGCAAGCAACCCAAACTGGCCCTGGCCGGTTACCGCCTGGGCAACAGCTATTTTCCCAGGCTGGATCTTGGCCATATACCCAAGCTGACGATTCCCTATAGTGAGCAGTTAATAAGCTTTGAGATCACTGCACTGGATTTTGCCTATCCCCAACGCCACAGATTCAGCTTTTTCCTTGAGGGCTGGGACAAGAGTTGGCATCCGGCCCAGTCGCTGCACGAGATCAGCTATACCAATTTGGCGCCCGGCGACTATCGGCTGTTTGCCCGCCATCAGTTGCAGCACAATCCCGAAGGACATGAGCAACTGTTGTTAAAACTCACAGTGCCGGCCCCTTTTTACCGCACCACCCTGGCTAATCTGTTTTATCTGGCACTGGCGCTGTTGTTGTTTGGCCTCTGGCTAAGGCGTTTCCTGTCGCAACGTCGTCTCGAGCAGCAAACACAGTCCAATATCCAGCTTTCTGAAGAGAGGTTGAAACTGGCGCTCTGGGGCTCGGGTGACCGGATGTGGGACTGGCAGTTGGAAGACGATCGCTTCTTCGTTACCGGCCCCAAACAAGGCTCAGAAACACCACTGGAAACCAACGCCAGTCGGCAGATGGCGCTGGTACATCCCGACGACAGGCCCCATGTTCAAGCGGCACTGGAGAGCTACCTGCAGGGAGATGCCGAATTCTTCGAGGCCGAGTATCGTATCAAGCTTGGCAACACGCACTGGGGCTGGGTGTTGGATCGCGGTAAAATAGTCGAGCGCGACCGTAGTGGCAAACCACTGCGCCTGGCGGGCACCTACACGGATATCAGCATGCGCCGTGGTCAGGAAGAGGCGCTGCGGCTATCCTCCCAGGTACTGGAAAGCATGAATGAGTCTGTGGTGGTCTGCGATCTCAACTACCGCATCATCTCGGTCAATCCGGCGTTTTGCAGCACGACCGGCTTCAACGAACAGAAGATCTCCGGCAAGTCTTTCCTGTTCCTGACCCGGAGACTCTACGCCAGAAGCTTCTATCAGCAGATAGAGCATCAATTGCTGAACCAAAAACACTGGTCTGGTGAAGTGCAGATCCGCACCCACAGCAAGCAGCCGTTGCTGGTATGGATGGAAGTCAATCAGGTGCTCAACAGCCAGGGCGAAGCCAGCCATTTCGTGGTGGTATTTACCGATATCACAGACCGCAAACAAGCCGAGGAAGACCTGCGTCTGTTGGCCAACTATGATCAGCTCACCGGCCTGCCCAATCGCACTCTGTTCCAGGACAGACTGGATCATGCCCTGCGCCAGGCGCACCGTAACCGTAACATGGTCGCCCTGCTGTTTCTGGATCTGGACAGGTTCAAACACATTAACGATTCTCTGGGCCATCATGTGGGCGATCAACTGCTGAAAGCGGTTTCCTCCAGACTGACCCAAGCGATAAGAGATGGAGATACGGTTGCCCGTCTGGGCGGTGACGAGTTCATCATCATCCTCGAAGGCCTGCAAAAAACCAAGGCGGCGACCGTTATCGCCGAAAAACTGCTGGCAGCGTTCGAGCGTCCCTTCGCACTGGAGAACTTCAGCCTCAATGTTTCACCATCCATAGGTATCAGCCTCTATCCGGATGATGCCGAAGAAGCACTGGAATTGCTGAAGTTTGCCGATACCGCCATGTACCATGCCAAGTCGCTGGGGCGCAATAACTTCCAGTTCTACACAGCTAAACTCAACGCCTATGCGGTGCGCCATGTGCAGCTGGAAGCCGGGCTGAAACAGGCGCTGGATCGCGACGAATTCTATCTGCTGTACCAACCCAAATTCTGCGTCCATACCGGTAAACTCACCGGCATGGAGGCCCTGCTGCGCTGGGAAAGCCAGGATCTGGGGCCTATTTCTCCGGCGGAGTTTATTCCGCTGGCCGAGGAAACCGGCCTGGTCAACGCCATAGGTCAGTGGGTACTGCTGAGTGTCTGCAGTCAACTGGAGCGCTGGCAGAATCAGGGGCTGGAAGCGGTTCCGATAGCGATCAATATCTCCGCCAAACAGCTGCAGACTGACATTATTTCCAGCATAGAGGTTGCTCTTGCCATGCATGGTCTGGCTGCAGATCTACTTGAGATAGAGCTGACAGAGTCAGCGGTGATGCAGCAACCGCTGGAATCAGTGGAAATACTCAATCAACTGAAGGGGTTGGGGTTAAGCCTGGCGGTCGATGATTTCGGTACCGGCTACTCCAGTCTGGCCTATCTCAAGCGTTTCCCGCTGAACACCTTGAAGATTGACCGCGAGTTTGTCCGTGATATCACCAAAGATCCTGATGATGCCGCCATTACCAGCGCCATCATAGTCCTGGCTCACAGCCTGGAGTTACAGGTGGTGGCAGAAGGGGTAGAAACCCAGGCCCAGCTTAACTTCCTCGCCGCCCAGGGCTGCGATCAGGCCCAGGGCTTCCTGCTGGGGCGCCCAATGACAGAAGCGCAAGCACAAGCCTTACTCGGCCGAAAATAGCATCACCCCATAAAAAACGCGGCTCAAATGGCCGCGTTTTATCAATAATTAGTTATTGGCTTATGCCTTCTCCAGCCTGGGCACTTTGCAAACCCAGCCTTGTGGGCCTGGTCTGTGCCCTTTCTGGATTTCGGTGAAGATTCGATAGATGCGACTGATATGTTCACCCACCTTGCCGTCACCAACAGTAACCACCCGGCCATCTTCAAAAATATAGGAGCCGACCGGAGAAACCACGGCGGCTGTGCCGAAACCGCCGGCTTCGATGATCTCGCCCGACTCGACACCTGCAATAAAATCATCCAGTTTGACCTGCTCCTGGCGGACTTCACAGCCAAGCAGTGGCGCCAACTCAATAATAGACTGTGAGGTGATCGACTTGAGAATGGTATCGGTAAACTCAGGGATGATCACTGTGCCATCCTTGAGAATATGGAAGTGGTTCATCGCCCCGGCTTCTTCGATATATTCATTGGTTGAGTCCAGATACAGCACCTGGGAAGCACCGTGAGCCGCGGCAGCCTTACCGGCACGCAGTGAAGCGGCATAGTTGCCGGCGGCCTTGGAGGCACCGGTACCACCGGATACTGCACGGTGGAATTCTTTACTGATCAGCAGGCGAATGGCGTTGAGGCTCTCACCATAGTAGGCACCGCTGGGGCTCATCACCACACAGAAGGTGTAGCGGTTGGCCGGGCTGACTGACAGTCTGTCTTCGGTGGCAAAAATAAAGGGCCGAATATAGAGGCAAGCCCCGTCCTGCATGGGGAACCAGAGACGGTCGACATCGATAAGGGCATTGATCGCCTTAAGCTGCATGGCTTCATCAATATTGGGAATACAGACGATATCGGCAGAGCGGTTCATGCGTTCGGCATTCTTGTTGAGACGGAAGGTATAAATCTCACCGTCTTCATGCATAAAGGCCTTGGCGCCCTCAAAAATACTCTGACCATAATGCAGCGCCATCGCGCCGGGAGCCATCTCAAACGGACCGTAGGGGACGATGCGGGGATCCCGCCACTCGCCATCATAATAATCCATCATGAACATATGGTCGGTGCGCAGACGACCAAAGCCAACATTACCTTCAGGACAAAACTGCTCTGAGCGACGCTCTGCGGCGGGCTTTAACTGATACTTGATTTCCATTGCTTACCACCTTGACTATTGTTCAAGCAGACTAGGGAGCGCCCGGAATAATGTCAAGAGGGCCAAGGCCTGCGTCCAGCAGGAGTACTGTAAAAAATTTAGCCATCAAATATCGGTAAGTTCCCCCTGGGGAGCTAAGCGGGAAAAGTCGCTGCCCTCTTCAGGGCTGATCAGAGTAAACAGCCCTGCATCCCTGTGCCGCTTAAGCAAGAGATCCACTTCCAAAGTGGCGTCCTCCTTCAGCAGCCTGGATACCGCGCCGGCATCAGACTGGAACTCAACCGCACGATAATAACAGGCGCCATCATCTGGGCGCGGTACCAACTTAAAGCCGATTTTCCCTTGAGGCAGGGTCTGCATCTTGGCGGCATCCAGATACAGGGTCAGGCAGTTGGGGCTCTGCTGGTTGCGCTGTTTATCCTGCATAAAGCCTCTTGGCAGAATACCCGGCAGATACTGCTCGCCACTGAGCAGATAAAAATCGAAATCCTCTATGGCGGCGCCGGTATCATCCCACACCCGAATCACCAGCATGGTGTAACGCTTCTTGGTGGTCCGGCTTTGGGTTTGCCGCGTAAGCTCCTGACAGGCACGGCGGTAAGCCTCTACCGAGTCGACCTTCAACCAATTCAGAATCGCCTGCACTACCGGCTTGTTGGCGGCGTTTCTACGGCTGACGGAACGCATGATCCCCATTTTCTCTTTGCTGTGGCTGGCCTTGGGAATAATGCCGAAGCCACTGACAGGGGCCTGAATGAAACTTTCCGGCGCCAGCTTGGCCACGCAGGCACCATCAAAGCTGTCACATTCCTGTACCTGCTCCACCAATTGCAACCGAGCATAATTCATATTTGCCGCGGCTACCCGCACGACACCATCCGAGCCCGGCTCGGCGGTATAGGAGTTGAGATAATCATAGAGGGACGCATCTATACTTTCGCCGGTCAGCACCAAGGGCCAAAGCCGAGCGGCCTCAAAATCATAGTTCAACCAGGCTTTACTTAAAGCAGCCTGCCCCAGGCTGCCCAGCTCCAACCAGTCGAGGATCTTCTGCCCCGGCTCCAATCCATCGAACCAGGCCTTAATCCTGGCGAGGCGCGACTTGCCAAGCTGTGCCAAGGCGGAGCCGTGGTTGGCTGGTGCCAGCATGATCATATGAGTCACGGGACAAGCCGCCAACTTTTGGGCTCCGAAGAAGGTCTCCAACCAGCAACGTATCACGGCTGCTCCAGTGCTGTGGGTGATCACCGCGAAAGCTTCATCCCCCAGCACTTCACGTCTGGCAGCCTCGAAGGCCAGCGCAACGTCCTCCAACTTCACCTGGTCCTGAAAACTGATATAGCGTCCCAGGTGCAGATGACTCACCTCAAGCTCAGTGTCTGCCAGCTTGGCCAATGCCTGCGGCAAATAACCATAGGTCTCTGTGGACGTCACACTCCAGCCGTGTACAAATACCAGTCTCATCCCTTTTCCCTCAGGTTAACAGTCTATTTTTCGACCACAAACCCATCACTGACCCACAACAATTGGAATTTCTAACATCAGGTTTTTTAACACAAAAAGCCAATACATACGATTAAAAACCCGATCCAGCTCTCATTCAGGTGGAGTTCAGTAAAGCGGTCCTAACCTGCCGATGAACACAAGTTGACCCGGCTTAAAAACAGCCATCCGGACTTTCCCGGATCCAGGAGTAAATTATGAAAATTCAATCTCTAGTACTGGCTTCCGCTGCGGCTCTCGCTTTCTCAGCCCCTTCTTTTGCAGCTGACTGGTTTGTTGGCGGCGGTGTTGGTGCGCAGCAAAATGACTACTCTCATAAGCCCACTGATGGCGGCAAGTTCAGCGATGATGATCGCAATGCCGTCTACATGCTGCGTGGTGGTGCCTTCCTGACCCCCAACCAGCGTCTTTACGCGACGTACAGCTACAACAGCGATGACTTTGCCAAGCAGCAGATGGGACTGGTTTCCTATGACTACCTGATAGGTTTGGATCAGGCCAACAAACTGAACTGGTTTGTCGGTGCCAGCGCCGGTATCAACCACACGGCACCGGACAGCGGTGCCCTGGAATCAGACAATAATTTTGTCTGGGGTGGTCAGACAGGTCTGGTGTATAAGCTGAGCGACAATCTCAATACCGAGATAGGTTATCGCTATCTGAAGCAGGACTATGACAACAAGATAGACTCAGGCAAATATGCACTGGATAACACCCAGCAACTGTACCTGAGTGTCGACTATCGATTCTAGCCAAACTCCAGCCTCTAAAAAGCCCCATTAATGGGGCTTTTTGTTTAATATCTCTTCTTGAATCGAGTGGCATGGTTAACAGCCACGACGATACAGCGACTTTAGCAAGCCACTCCCCCACCAAGTTCATGTCTCACAATTTACTGCAAGTTATTTTGGTATAAGTGAAAATTCGAACTACTTTTATACCATTCTGCATGGAAGCAGGTGCAACTTTGGATAGCTCAAGCTTCCATCTGGAAGCGCATTATTTAACTTCAAACTAAAAGACCAAGATATGAAACCTTACCAAGCCATAGATTGCGGCCGCTATGATTACCTGGAGCTGGCCTGTATTCGCGGTTATCCGCTGAAAATAGAGCTGTTGCAAGGAGAGATACTGCATGGCAAGGCGCTGATCACCGAGACCCGTCCCGACAAGAGCGAGTGGCTGCTGGTGCAAACGGCCACCAGCAACCGCGCCATTCGAATGGATCAAATGCTGGCTATCACACCTGAGCAGGAAGGCGCCGAGTTTGGCCGAGTGCTGATTGCCTCGGCAGGCTGTGAGATTTAAATCGCCGCAATAACCGAGACTTCCACCAGATACTCGGGTTCGGCAATAGCCGCCTCCACACAGGCTCTGGCCGGTGCATGCCCCGCCGGTAGCCAGGCATCCCAGATAGCATTCATGGCATCATAATCGCTCATCTGTTTCAGGTAGATAGTCGCAGAGAGGATCCGCTCACGACTACTGCCAGCCCGCTTGAGCAGTTCATCCACCTCTTCGAGCATGGTACGGGTCTGCTGCTGAATATCGGCAAACTTATCCTTGGCAACCTGACCACAGAGATAAACCGTGTTGTTGTGGATCACTATGCTGCTCATGCGCGGATTGGTATCGATACGTTGAATTGTCATCGGCTTGGTTCCAAGTGAAAACCGTTATTTTATCCGGCAAAAGTCGGCTTGGGACAGTTGTGGTTCAGATAAGTGAAAAAAACTGCCAAACAGCCAATTTTATCGCATATTTTTTGGACACTTGGAGATAAGAGCTATTCCTTAAGCCAGCGGCACTGATAGAATCAATATCTCATTCGCCCAACTATTTAAGGACTCCTGTATGAGCCTAGAATTACTGTCCAAACTGGAGACCAAGATCCAGGCCGCGCTCGAAAATATTGAGCTTCTGAAAATGGAGCTGGAAGAAGAAAAGCAGAAGAATGCCCATCTGATAGAGCAAAACCAACAACTTCAGCAAGATCTCAACTCGTGGAACGAGAAAGTCACCGGCCTTGTTGGTCTGCTCAACGACGAAGTCAACTGAATCTAAACGGTTTTAGCTTGGCTATTCTGAGTTTCAATGAGTTCGTTCAATTCCATGATAGCCTGCTTTACCTTTGGCAGGCTTTTTCTCGGCAGCAAAAAGCGCCCTTTATCAAACTCTAATCTTCCCAGATCTTTCACCCAGACGGCGCCGGTCAAGAATATCCTTACGTGTTTGACAATCAGCTTGGGAGCATAGACAGGAAATACACGCACGAGAAACCTCCTTTAGTTGATTTCCGATCCCGAAGTTTTGACCCCCCAACCCGGTGGAAGGTTTCATTTCAATCCGGGAAAATGAGTCAAAATTCGCAAATATGCGCCTTTGTTCTAAAAATCTTGCTGTTATACCTCTCGCCCAGGTGAATTAGTCAATAAAGCAACACTTGCCAATTTTTTGACGCACTGCTAGAGTAAAGCCGTTACTCAGGGTAAAAACTGAGCCCTATGGCTCTAATCCGTGCTTCTTGCGACCAGGGAGTACGGTTTTTTTTTGCTTTATGCCCAGCTGTTTTCCGGGTAACAAAAAAGGGCCGTTAAGGCCCTTTTTTGTATTTAGATGCTAAATTATTTCAGCTGAGTCAGATAGATAGCAATATCCAACATCTCGTCATAAGACTTGATGGCACCGGTTTCAACCCGATACTTACCATTCACCACCAGCGCAGGAACACCTGAGATCTTGGCGTTTTCTGTGTTGCGCTTCATGTTGGCCACCATGCTGTTGACCATAAAAGAGTTGGCCGCAGAATCAAACTGCTTGGGATCCACACCATTGGCAACAAAGATAGCCTTGATGTCGTCACGATTGGTGAAGTGCTGCTTCTTGTCCTGAATCGCGCTGAACATGGCATGATTGACCTTATCAGACACCTTCAGTACTTCGGCAGTGGCGAAAGCACGGGACATCTCAACACCCATCTCGCGGCCGATAAAGTCGACATGGTTTTGCTCAAAAGCCACACCTTCGGGCAGACGGGCCTTCAGCTTGGGGATCACGTTCTTTTCAAAGTTATAGCAATGAGGACAGTAGAAAGAGAAAAACTCTGTGATTTCAGGCTTGGCGGAGGCGGGGCCTTCACTAACCACAGTATAATGCACGCCTTCTTTGTACTGGGCCGCTGTGGCCGCCAGGGGAAGCAGCAAAAATGCCGCCGCCAACATCAGGATTTTCTTCATTGGAGTTCCTTGTTTATTAAAATTTCAGCCAACACTGCTGGAGTTGCTGAATAACATAATCTTCTTTTTGAGTCGAACTCAAGCTCTGAGTTCCCTTTTTGTTAAATCCAAATGCCGGGCGGCCATATCCTCAACACCCGGCACTCGTTCGATGCAGCCTCAATAAAGAATAAGACTCAGTGGCGCTTCATCCAGGCGCTGTTGCTGTTCTTTAAAGGCTTGCAACTGCTGTAGCCAGTATTCTTCGGTCGCAAACCAGGGGAAGTGGCGCGGAAACGCGGGGTCGTCCCAGCGCTTGGCCAGCCAGGCGTTGTAATGCAGCATTCGCAGAGCTCTGAGTGGCTCTATCAACTGCAGCTCTTTGGTATCGAAGTTGGAGAAGGCCTCGTAGGCCTCCAGCAAGACTTCCAACTGCAACGTCTGTTGCTGCCTGTCGCCAGACAGCATCATCCACAGATCTTGCACCGCAGGGCCGTTGCAGGCATCGTCGAGATCGACAAACCCGGGGCCATTGGGGGTCCAGAGAATATTGCCGGGATGCAGATCGCCATGCAGACGCATACTCTGATATTCGATACCTTGCCAGCGCCGCTGCAGCTCAGAGAAAAGGCTGGACGCCGCCTCGAGCAGATGTTCCCGCAAAGCGTTCGGGATCAGCTCTGTGCGCTGCAGTTGCTCCAGCGCCGGAGTCCCAAGGGTTGTCGGCGTCAGGTTCAAACGCTGCTTGAACAGGCTGCCACGGGAATACTGGTGCAAACGGCCGATAAACTGGCCGGCGCCCTCTATCTGATCCAGGTTGTCCACCTCGAAGCTGCGACCCCCTATGGAAGGAAACAACGCAAAACGCCACTCTTTGAAGTGATGCAGACTGCGGCCGTCGAGCACCACAGGGGCGGCAATGGGGATCTCGGCTTCGGCCAACTCGAACGTAAATTCATGCTCTTCCACGATTTGGGCATCGGTCCAACGCTCGGGGCGATAGAACTTAACCACGTACCTCTGGCCACGATCGCAGCGAAACTGATAGACCCGGTTCTCATAGCTGTTGAGTGGCGTTAGCCCCGTCTCGGGGTAAATCGCCAGACTTTCAATGGCATCCAAAATCAGTTCGGGGGAAAGATCCCGATAATGAAACGCCGCCGTGGCCTGCTTTTCTGTCATGCCTGTGACTCCAGTAAGTGCTTCAGGTATACCAACACATCCCAGTCTTGTTCACTCTGGCAGCTCAACCAGCACACATCGCCGTAGAACTCATAGTTGAGCCACAAGAGACTGCCTTCAAAATCCAGCAGCCATTGGTGACGATCTGCACCCCATTGCCGCTCCAGTACCTTGGCATCGAGTGCCCGGCACAGGGGCTCGGCAAAGCTGTCGAAGGCTTCGAACTCGACCCCGGCCGTCATCGACAAGGTTTTATGCTCGGGATCCAAGCTAAGATTTTGATACTGCATATTTTAATCCTATTTCTTAACTGCTGCAGGACATGATCAACCCCTGACCCCAATCCGGTGGTCGCTTGGCATACTCCTGCATCTCTGGCTGTTCATCGAACGGGCGCCTGAGGAGCTGGTGCAACTGCTCAAGCGGCTGGGTATTGCCCTCCTCTTCGATGGCAATAATCGCTTCCTGAGCCAGATAGTTGCGCAAGATATATTTGGGGTTGTGAGCCCGGCGCTCGGCCTGCCACTGCTCAAGTCCCTGGCGGGTATCGATACGGCGCCGGTACTCGGGCAGCCAATCATCCCAGCCCTGACGATTGATAAAATCATCCCTCAGACTGCTGTTTTCTGCCTTGGGATCCAGCTCGCCGAAGCGGCGCAGGCTCTGGGTGTAGTCCAAGGCGTTTTGTTCCAACAAGCCGGTAAAGGCGCCGATAAGCGCCAGGTCCTTGTTGTCCTGCTCCAGCCTGGCATCAAGGCTTAAATCTTCGGCCAAAGGTGCCAGCCCCAACTTGGCGCGCATCAAGCCAAGATATTGCTGCACTAACTCATGCTGATAGGTATTGAGCGCGGCTATCAAATCATCGGAAGCCAGCACAGGCGTCAACGCCTGCGCCAAACGTTGCAGGTTCCACAAGCCGACGCCGGGTTGCTGACCGAAGGCGTAGCGCCCCTCGGGATCAGAATGGTTACAGATAAAGTCTTCCTTGAAGGTATCGAGGAAGGCGAAGGGGCCAAAGTCGAAGCTGTCACCGAGAATCGACATATTGTCGGTATTCATCACCCCGTGGGCAAAGCCCACCGCTTGCCAGTGGGCTATCATGCGCGCGGTATCACGTACCACCAGCGCAAACCAGGCCTTGTAGCCCTCATAGTCCAGGCTGAGCTGGGGATAATGTTGGCTGAGGGTGAAATCGAGCAGCTGCTTGAGCTTGTCGGCCTGACCCTTCTCGCTGTAACAGAAATACTCGAAGTGGCCAAAACGTATATGGCTGCGGGCCAGGCGCACGGTAATGGCGCCTTTTTCCAGCGACTCGCGCCACACCGGCAGCTCAGAGCCGATCACCGCCAGCGCCCTGGTGGTGGGCACGCCCAAATGATACAGCGCCTCGGAAACCAGAAACTCGCGCACCGCAGAACGCATCACTGCACGGCCATCACCGTGACGAGAGTATGGCGTGGGTCCCGCGCCCTTCAAGGCCAAATCCCAGGCACCGTCAGGCCCCTGCGCCTCACCGAGAATGATCGAACGGCCATCGCCCAACCTGGGGCTGTAACCGCCAAACTGATGTCCACTGTAGACTTGGGCGTAATATTCGGCGCCCGGCATTCTCTGGTTGCCGGCGAGTTGCTGCAGCAGGGTTTCATTGGGGTCAGTCAGGCCCAAAAGCGCCGCCGCATCATCGCTCCAGGCCAACCAATGGGGCGAAGGTAGCCCGGCAGGCAGTACCTGCTGGTAAAATCCCGCCAGGCGGGTGAAGTAATCCTGTTTAAGTTTCATGTCCCTTAGGGGCCGTTATTGTGCCATTGGTCACAGATTATCATATCCCTGTCGTCGAGACGGCAGTTGTGACCACACTCGAAGCTGCCCTTGCCCTCATTGAGGCGCTGCATGCCTCTGCCCTTGTCCTGACACTGCTGCAGGGTTTGATAATAACCGGCAATGGCGTGGTAACGATCCGGTTGCTCGGTCAATTGCGACTGAATTTCCGGCTTACCTGCATCCGGCTTGTCTATATCCGACATCTTTATATCCGGCTTCTTTATATCCGGCATCTTTATATCCGGATAGTAAAACAGGGTCCATTGCGGCTGCTTGCTGCAGGCTGCCAGCAGCAACAGCGAAGTGAGGGCAACCCATAAAGTCGCTGGTTTCATTGCGGCTCTCCATCAATAAAAAAAGCGAACCCGCAGGCTCGCTTGGGAAGGAGTGAAAAAGCACTTTGCCCTTCACTCCTTGCTTGATTCTACACATTGAATCGGCTTTTGTACTCAGGCTGAGGCTTTATCTCTGGCCTTTTCTATCCGCTTGATACGACCTTCAAAGCCCGTAACTGTGCCATCTTCCAGCCCATATTCAATCGCCTTGTTGCAAAGAGCTATGGCGGCATCGAAACGACCTGCATCGCTGCACAGGGTAGAGAGCTGCATAAAACCCGTGCCCTTGAACTCGGCCTTGGGTGATTTGCTGAGTACTTTCTCCCGACTGGCGGCAAACAGGGCGCTATATGCGGTATCGTACTCTTGCCCCAACTGCAGATACTTGCTGTTTTTCCGCTGCTTGTAGCATTCACCTATCACAGCCAGTAAAGCATCATGCGCTTCGATAGCGCCTTCAGAGGCCTGATACTGTTCCATCGCCCGCTTGAGGGTGATATTGCCCCAACTGATATCCGGCGCAGCCGCCTTAACTGGCTCTGGCTCTGGCTCTGGCTCTGGCTCTGGCTCTGGCTCTGGCTCTGGCTCTGGCTCTGGCTCTGGCTCTGGCTCTGGCTCTGGCTCTGGCTCTGGCAGGACAGTCTCGACCTCGGCGCGGCCAACTTCCACCTCAGGGGCGATATTTTCCGCTTGAGGTTCAAGCTCAAGCGACTCTGCGACCGCTTGCTCAGCCGATGGCTGAGGCTTGGGTTCGGCTTGCTCTTTCGATTCGGCAAAGTCCAGATCGACACTCTGGTGCTCTTCCTGAGTCTCGTTTTCCGTCTCGGCCTGTGGCGACTGAGGCATGGCCGAAGCTCTGTCTTTGAGCTTAAGCGCCTCATCACGCTCCTCTTTTGCCAGCCGCTGCGCCCGGTTATAGAGGAAAATACCCGCTGCGACCAACAGTACTACGACCAGGATTTTAAACATCTTCGTCCACCATTTCTTGAGTGCCGGGCCAACTGGCGGCCCTGTTTTGTGGTATTGGCAATCCGCCAAAGCCACCCCGCTCTGCACAGAGTTTAACCGATATTAATAGAGTATCGTCTTAGTATAAATCAAGTATTTATGCTTTTTCTGCTCGCTTTTAGGCGCTTTTTGCAATTGAAACTCAGTCTGTGAAGCCTGGCGCGCCATCGACAGATACAAGCTGGTACACTCCTAGGGTTTTGATCCCAAGAATGGCAAACAAGGATTCAGATGCAAAAATTACTGATAGTGGCTCACGCCAGCCCTTATGGCACAGAAAAATTATTCAACACTCTGCGTATCGCCCTGGCGCTGAAAGACCAGGAGCAGACCGAAGTGGAACTCAAGTTATTCCTGATGTCAGACGCTGTCTTTGGCGCAGTAAAAGGTCAGAATACCCCTGATCTCAGCTACAACCTGCAGCAGATGTTTGAAATCCTCACGGCCCAGGGTGTGCCCTTGCTGCTGTGCAAGACCTGTGTTGAAGCCCGCGGCGTAGTGGCCGACATGCTGCTGGACGGCGCCGCCATTGGCACACTTGGCGATTTGAGCCGCTGGACCCTGGAAGCCGACAAGGTTATCCATATCTAGGGTTAACTTGTCATTTGACCTTGGGTGCGCATAAAGCTTCATTTTGTGCGCACCTTCATAATTCCTGCCACTGACTTTGAACCCTGCCCCACCTCAGGACTAAGATGACCATAGTTGAGTTATTTACTAAGGTAAGGCTATGGAACTGCTGCAAGGAAAACTACTGACCGAATTCCGCACTGTTTCTGCCATGGTGTGGATCTACTGCCGTGACCATCACCCCAGAACTGAAGATGGCAGCCTCTGCCCCGACTGTCAGGCCTTGATGGAGTACGCTCACACCCGCCTCGACCGCTGCCCCTACGGTGAAAGCAAGCCCACCTGCAACAAATGCCCGGTACACTGCTACAAACCTGAACCCAAAGAGCAGATGCGTCAGGTGATGCGTTATGCCGGTCCCAGAATGCTGTTGAGCCACCCGATACTGGCACTGCGCCACCTCTGGTGCGAGCGCAAAGCCGCACCGGGCAAGCCTCCGAAGGATGCCTCCAACCGCCATAAGCGCATGCAGTGCGCCAAAAACTGACTATTTTTTGTTGCACCCCTCAAGCGGCTGAGATAAGAATGTCGTTAAGGGGGCCAGATGACAGCATTCAGCGACATTTTTACCCAAGCTTACTGGTGGCTGTCGCTGCTTGGAGGCCTGCATTGCCTGGCGTTGTCCATCTACGCCCGCTTTGTCTATCAGGACAGCCATAGCCAACGTCGACTGCTCGCCGGCATCTTTGCCTTGATGGCACTCTATTTCTTTACCGGCCTGTTCAATAGTGACAATACCCCGGCGCCTATCCATTTGCTGTTTCTGTTATTACTGCCGCTGTACTTCCTGTTGATGCCGGCACTGTATCAATACCTGAAGCAACAACTCAGGCCGACTGTAGATGCAAGGTTGCCGCTCAAGCATCTGTTGCCGTCCATACTTGCCATGTTCCTGGTGGTGTTGCTGTGGCTATTCAATCCCAGCCTGGTCACTGGTGTGGCTCTACTGGGCTACCAGCCCAGCCTGAGTTGGGGTTCCCTGCTGTTGCCACTGTTGCTGTTACTGCAAACCACCCTGTACCTGGTATTGGTGCTGCAGCTGATGAAGCGCCACTTTCATGCATCGGCTCAGCAGGACAACAGATTGCAACAGCTGCGCAGTAACTGGCTGCTGGTATTGACCCTGGCACTGATACTGAACTGGTTGGTTCGTAACATTGCCGTGCTCTTGACTCTGTTTCTCGGCGATCAGTTTTCGGCTGTGGCGCAGGCAATCCCGAGACTGGCACTGCTGCTGACCCTCTATTTGCTGGCCATCTACGGCCTCAATCAGCTCACCCGCGCCGCCTATCTTCGTGGACGCGAATCCCGTGCTCAAGCCGCCTCTGTACCCAAACAGCCTCTCGATAAGGAAGAGCTGGATTTTCTCAATGAGATACTGCACGAAAAAAAAGATAAGTAACATCGCCCAGGCTGTGACCTTTACGTTAATCTAATGCGGCTTTTAATAACAAAAACAAAGGAACAGAGATGGGATTGCCTAACAGCTACAGCCTGCTGGCCCTGTGCCTTATCGGTATGGGAACCCAGGTATTGGCCGCAGAGCGGCAGCATAAAATAACCAACCAGGACTTTTTCGAGATAGCCAACATGGGCCAGGTAGTGCTCAGCCCGGATGCCAAAATGGCCGCCTGGTTGGAATCGCGCTGGGACAAAAATCTGGATAAGGCCCAGAAAGACATCTGGCTGGTCGACAGCAAGAGCCGCCAGAGCAAACGACTGACCTTCAGCAACGAGAGTGAAAGCGCTATCAGCTGGAGCCCTGATGGCCAATATATCTACTTTCTCAGCAGCCGCGGCAATGCCGAGCAGCCGGCGCCCTTCAACGCCAAACCACAAATTTATCGTCTCTCTATCCAAGGTGGTGAAGCTGTTCCCGTTACCCAAGAGGCCGGTGGCGTCAAGAGTTACCAGTTGAGTGACGATGGCAGCCAGCTCTATTTCCTGAACCATAAGACCCTGACAGACAAAGATCCCTGGGCCGGTATACGCGCCGCTCACCAAGGCCCTGAGTATGCTCACGGCAATCGCGATACCAATCCCCTGTACCGCCTGGATCTGAACCATTTTCGCAAGCAGTTGCTGCTGGATGATGACAAAGTGGTTTGGGAGTTCAGCGTCAGCCATGATGGCAATAAACTGGCGCGGATCACCACAGAAGACAACGAGTTGGTCAATCTGGAAGGTTGGTCCCAAGTAGAAGTCTTCGATATCAAAAACGCCGGCAACCAGGTTCTGGCCGACAAGCGTTGGCGTGAACAGGCGCCCTCTCCTTACGGCTGGCTGCTGGGGCTGAGTTGGGCCGAGGATAACCGCCGTCTCGCCTTCAGAATCGATTTCGACGGCCATCCCGGCAGGCTGTTTATCAGTGATACCAGTAAACCCGAACAGGCACCTTTGAGTGTTAAACGCCAGGGTGATATGACACTCAGCGGCGGCGACATCCATTGGCGTCCGGGCAGTGAAGAAATCTGCTATCGCGGCGCCGATCATGCGCTGGTACGCCTCTACTGCACTGAAATCAATGACCTGGAACAGGGTGACACCCGGACTCTGCTGCAGGATGATACCGTCATCGGCAGTTACAGTTTCAGTCACAACGGCAAGCAACTGGCGTTCAGCCATAACGGCCTGGATCACTTCTACGATCTGTTCATCGCCAACGCCGAGAAGCGCAAAGCACCGGCCAAACGCCTGACCAATATCAATCCGCAAACCGATTCCTGGTTGCTGCCACAACTGAGCATAGTCAAGTGGCAAGCCGCCGATGGCACTCAGGTTGAAGGCATACTGGAATTACCATCCGGCTACCGCAAAGCCGATGGCCCCCTGCCACTTGTTGTGCAAATTCACGGAGGCCCCACTGCTGCTACCCCGTTTGCACTGCAACACAGATCCTATGGCCGTGCTACTTTCGCCGCCAACGGCTGGGCCTTGTTGTCGCCCAACTACCGCGGATCTACCGGTTATGGCGACAAGTTCCTCACTGATCTGGTGGGCCATGAACACGAGATTGAGGTAAACGACATCATGGCCGGTGTGGACAAGCTGATTGCCGAGGGCCTGGTCGATGCCGACAAGCTGGCCGTCATGGGCTGGAGCAACGGCGGCTATCTGACCAATGCGCTTATCGCCAGCAGCGACAGATTCAAGGCTGCCAGTTCAGGGGCCGGAGTATTCGATCAGCGCCTACAATGGATGCTGGAAGATACGCCCGGACATGTGGTCAATTTCATGCAGGGCTTGCCATGGGAAAAACCCGAGGCTTATACCCATGGTTCGTCGCTGACGCATGCAGACAGAATAAAGACCCCGACACTTATCCATATCGGAGAGAAAGACGCCAGGGTACCTTTGGGCCACGCTCAGGGGCTATATCGCGCCCTCAAGCATTACCTGAATGTGCCGGTGGAACTGATTACTTACCCGGGTGAAGGCCATGGTTTGAGCCGCTACAAGCACAAACAAGCCAAGATGGACTGGGATCAGGCCTGGTTTGAACATTATGTTCTCGGCAAACCCTTTCCTTAGCAGCGCTGTATAGGAGACGGGTTAACTGAACTCTAGTTAACTGAACTTTGGCTGACATTCACTCCAAAAAGCGCCGTTATCGGCGCTTTTTTAGTCTCCCCCTCTGTATTTTTGCTACCGGACAAGTAAGCTCAAGAGTACCTACAGGTACCCAGTCTCTCATTGACGGGGAGCTTAAGACTCTCAATTTGGAGGTTCATCATGAAAGCCATTTCAAGTACCTTGTTTGCCTTATTAGCCCTGGCGAGCAGCCTGCTGCTGATCCCGACGGCCAGTGCCAATGACAGCTACAGCAGTGCCATAGCTACCTTCAAACAAGCCAGTGAAACCCATAAATTCTTCGACTCTGCCTATGGTTACGCCATATTCCCCACTGTCGGCAAGGGAGGTCTGGGCATAGGGGCGGCCTATGGTAAAGGACGTGTCTATCGCGGCGGCGTTTATACCGGTGAGTCGAGCATGACTCAGGTTTCCATCGGTTTTCAAATCGGTGGTCAGGCCTACAGTGAGATTATTTTCTTCAAGGATGAACAGGCCTACCGCGACTTTACCAGCGGCAGCTTTGAATTCGGCGCCCAGGCTTCCGCCGTAGCCATCAACGCCGGTGCCAACGCTCAGGCCGGTACTACAGGCAACTCGGCCGGAGCCGGCCAATCCGGCGGCAGTCAGGCTGCCAAGGCCTCCTATATCAACGGCATGGCGGTGTTTACCGCTGCCAAGGGTGGCCTCATGGTTGAAGCCGCACTTGCCGGACAATCATTTACCTTCGAAGCGCAATAAGCCCATGGGTGAGGTGATCCTGAGTCGCCTCACCCATTTGCCAGTATTATCAATGTCCCCATGGCGCCGGAGGTGGCGTTACTTCATTGCTTAATTTGAACTGCAATAGAAAATCGCGCTTCTCCCGGGTCAGGCGATAACTGAAATTCTGCTGATCCAGCCCCAGATGCCAAACATTGGTTACCGACTGGGCCAGACCATGCTGTTTGAAATTGGCAATTGAAAATTCATCGACCGGGAATGACTGCCAGGACTCGGTTCCCGGACTGCGACTGTCACCGCCATACTGGGTTACGGCATCTTCGCTGCCATCCTGATGACGATGATCATGCTTGAGCCTGAGGCCATCGGCCGTCTTGCTGATAACCCAGGTGCGGGATCTGTCCTCTCCCACATGCAGCGGAATACGGATCTCGGTTTTTGAGCATTGGCGCACATGCATTACCAGTGGCTGGCCCGTAAAACCATCACCGCTGCTGCCCCCCTTGATCAACTCACCACTGTAGGCCTTGCCACACAAACCGGATAAGTGGTTAAAAAACTGCTCGGCAGCAGTCAACTCCTTCCCCTGCACCGTCGTTGCCAGCAGCAAGGATGCCATCAGTCCCAATCGTTTCATTATTCTTGTTCCTTCTCCATTAAATGAACGACTATAACGGCGCAGTTTGAAACCAAACTGAATCCCTATAACAAGTTTTTGCCATGCGCAAGTAGCAAAGTCACAAGTGAGTATCTCGAAAATACTTTCACTGTATTACTTGAGTAAATTCACACCCTGAGAATAAAAACAACCCTATGTTAATTTCGCCTGCGGAAATAAGGTTTTTTCGCTTAGTTAAAAATAGGAAGCAATTCATGTTTCAAATAATTAACTATTTCTCAATGTGATCTTAATCTTGGCAATAGGCCAATAATGAATTCATAGTAATGTCTCAGCAGTGTGGGGAGCGATTACATGAAAATTGACAGCCTTAATTATAACCAATTAAAAGTTTTACTCGCTGTATATAAACACGGTCAAGGAAGCTTGGCCGCAGCCGAATTAGGTATATCCAGTTGTGCCGTCACCCGTACACTAAATGCGCTACGTGATGTTTTTATGGACTCTTTATTTGTCCGTAAATCAAATGGATTAATTCCTACACAAAAGACCGAAGAGTTAATCCCACACGCCAAATTATTGGTAGAACAATATCAACTGCTTGAGAGGCAACATTCTGTCTTTTCCCCCAGCCAATCCGGTGGTCATTTTGTTATCAGAGCCTATGATGAGTTTGTCTATGCGGTTCATAAAGTCATAGATAACTATATTCTTCCCGAAGCCCCCAACTTGCGTTTCGACATCCGTACACTCAGCCATGACTGCAGCAATGAACTCATTGGTGGCGGCGTCGATTTCGTGGTGGTCTACGAAGGTTTTGATGACACCAGGCTCAACTATGAAATCTTCTCTGAGACAGGTGATATCTACATTCTGGCCAGAAAAGATCATCCAATTCTGTCCGAATCCATGTCATTGGAGCAGCTATCCCACTATCCCTTGCTGGAAATCGACAACTACAACGACCTCACCTGCCCTTTGCTGGTCAATCTGTGTCGGGACAACGGCCTGCAGATGGATGTCGCCGGTTATACAGACAGTGTTGCCACCGCGATGCAGATCCTTGCCGAGTCGGACAATATAACCCTCAGCTGCAATCAATTTACCCGCAAGTTTGTCGACATGTTGCCGGCGGTCAGTTATCGAAGATTATCTGACAACATGATTGAAAATATAAAAGAAATCCGTAGCGAACATCGTACTGTCGGCAATTACATTCTTTATGGAAATATTAATAATTCCCCGGCATTCAACTGGGTGAAATCAAAACTCGTTTATGGACTGGAACGGGAATGGCGTTTGGCTGCGGCCACATAGAGATAAATCACAAGTGAAACAAGAGGTATCCAATGGAGTTCACACTATTTTGCATTACGGCCTATGCCGCTTATCTGGTTTATAAGAAACCAGAAAAAGAAAAACTGGCAGATAAACTTCTTTTCGGTTGTATCGGAATGAGTTTCTTTATTTGGATCATGATGTCCTGGGGCATTTTACTTCCAGTCGGAAATTACTAAAGAGTCGTTATGAAAGAGCATATATTCAACAAGTTGGCATCCTTAGCCGCTATTGTCATCATGGCCTTACCCGTAGGTATTGCCTGTTTCTTTTTCGGATTTATTCTCCTGGATAACCCTTGTGCATTTTGCTGGCAAGAACGTACGGCAATGATTCTGGTGGCGCTGACCGCTCTGTATATTGTGCGCTTTGGCCTCAAGCCGAAATATATTGCCGCGCTGGTTTGGCTGGGTATTTATGGTGCCTTTATGGCATCCGTGCATACTTCCATCAACCTCGGCAGCGACATAGGCCAGGGCTTCTCATTGAAGATCATGGGCGCCCATACCTACACCTGGGCACTGCTGGTCTTTATCGTGGTCCTTGTGGTTGTTGCTCTGCTGATGCTGACCCTGGGCAATAAATTTCCCGGCAACGCCTATGGCAAACAGCAGCTGGACACCCTGCCAAAATTGGCCTGCGGCGTATTCCTGGTGGTAATAGCCGGCAACATAGTACAGGCCTTCACCCAAACCGGCCCGATTCCCTTCGTCGGCCAGGACAGTCCAGGCCGCGTATCCTTCAATCCCAAGTTCATGAGCTGGGAACTAGACCACTGGCCAACCTATACCCCGAATGCCCGCGGCGCCTATGCCATCAGCAACCCGGATATAGAAAGTTGGAACAAGACGGCTGCACTGTTTACCTCGGCTCCAGAAGCCAGACTACTGAGTCAAACGGCATTGCCGGAAGCGATTTCCGGCCGGGTAACTGCCATCGACTACCAGCCTGAAAGCCAGCTCTACGCCCTGACCACTTCAGACAACTGGGTCTACATACTCGACCGTCAGTTCAAACTGCTCACTCAGGCGCAAATCGACGGCATGTATATGCTGCACATTGAAACCTTGAGCGGCGTCAGCTTTACCTCGGCCAACAGCCTGTTGGTGATGGGGTTCAACAAGGCCTGGGCCGAACTGGTAGTGGATCCTGAGCAAAATTGGGAAATGAACTATCGCCGCTTCAGTCAGAGCAGCGACGGTATAGGCGAAACGGCCCGTGGTCAGTTCAGCACTGTCAGAGCCAAGACCAGTTATAGCCTGGCACTGGGTTACAGCAAAGCGCTGGATCAATACGTCACTGTCACCACCCGCAACGAACTCAGCGATGCCTTGGTGGTATCCCGTTTCGACAAGGGTGACATGACACTGTCTGCCGAAGCCAATCTCAAGGGGCTTGAAGGCAAGGCGCTGCCACAACTGACGGGTATCAGCGTCGATGGCGAGCAAGCCTGGCTGCTCAACAATGATGCGAGTGAAGCCATGCAACTCAACCTGCTCACAGGTGAAGTTCACTCAGGTGTGAAACTGCCTGGCACAAACAACCCACAGGGCTTGCTGGTTCGCGATGGTCAACTGCTGACTGTCAGCCTGGTGAATGGCCGTAACCAACTGCAAACCTTTGTAATGTAACGCACCTTAGCTCCGGGGGGTATCCCCCGGGGTAACGCCGGGAAACCGGCACTATAAAGGCCCTTGGGCCAACAATCATAACGGACCCAGGGTCCAAATTATGGTGAGTGATGACTATGAAAATCAACAGACGCACATTTCTACAGGGGGCCAGCGCCACAGCCGTGCTTTCCTCCCTGTCAGGGTTGACTCCCGGTGTTGCCAATGCCAAAGAGGCGGGAGCCAATTCAGGGCTGCTGGCCAAGCGTAACGGCAAAGTCGTGTACCACAGCTGCCTGCGCAACTGCGCCGCCCGCTGTCTGCTCAAGTTCCGGGTTCAGGACGGCAGAATGACTTATGTCACCGGCGCCGAGGAACAGGCCAAGACTGGCAAGGCACCCTGCCTCAAGGGGCAAAGTTATGTTCAGTACACCTATGCCGCCGACCGTATCCTGCATCCCATGGAACGGGTGGGTAAGAAGGGTGAAGGCAAGTGGCGCCGGATCACCTGGGATCAAGCCTACAGCAAGATCGCCAGCCGCTTTAAGCAGATCATCAATGAGCACGGTTCGGAAGCAATTCTGCCCTACAGCTATTCGGGTAACTATGGTGCCATCGGCATGTCGGCCTCCGGCGAGCGTTTCTGGAACCGTATCGGTTCCTCCATTCTGGAACGTAAGGTATGTACCTACGCCGCCTACGACGGCCTCAAGTCACTCTACGGCACCTTCCTCGGCCCGGATCCTGAAGATGTGCTGCTCAGTGACGTCTATCTGACCTGGGGACACGATGAAGTCGTTTCCAACACCATAGCCATCAAGCTCATCAACCAGGCCAGGGATCGCGGCACCAAGCTGCTGGCGGTCAACCCACAGCGCACACCTTTGTGCTCTCAGGCCGACATCTACCTGCAACCTCGCCCCAGCACAGACGTACAACTGTGTGCCGGTATCATGAAGTATCTTGTAGAAAAAGATCTGGTTAATCATGAATTTATTGCCGAACAGACCATAGGCTACGACGAGTTGCTCAAGCGCCTCGATGAAATCAGCTACGACGAAATCGAAGCCATTACCGGGGTACCCAGAGCCAAGATGTTTGAGTTTGCCCAGGTACTGGGTGAAAACGAAAAAACCATGCTGCGTATGGGTTATGGCTTCCAGCGCAACTTCAACGGTGCCCGTATGTCTCGTGCCGTCGCCATGCTGCTGGCGGTCACAGGCAATTTCGGTAAGCGCGGTAACGGCCTTATCTATGACAACGTTCATGCCGGTGGTGGCTTGAATCAGTACCAGGCCAGCGGCAAATATATGCGCCCGAATCCGGATGCCCAGCGGATCAATATGACAGAGCTGGCCAAGGCGCTGCATCCAACCAATCCCACCAGCCACGACAAGCCCAGCAAGCCGATCCACGGGATGATCATCTATAACGGTAACCCTGTGGTTGTGGCACCCGATACCAATGCGGTGCTCGAGGGGATGAAGCGCGAAGACCTGTTTGTTGTCGGCCACGACATGGTAATGACAGACTCTCTGCAGTACTGCGACATTATAGTCCCGGCTGCCAGCCAGTTTGAAACCGATGATATTGTCGGCGACTACCACGGCTACTATGTACAGGTGTGCCAGAAGGTGATTGAACCTCTGGGTGAAGCCAAGTGTAACTGGACCTTCTTCCGCGAGCTGGGCCAGGCAATGGGCTTTGAAGACCCCGCCTTCCGGGCAAGCAATGACGATGTGATCCGCGAGCTGCTGGATACCGACTCCGAGTACTATAAAGGAGTAACCTATGACCGGCTGATGAAGGAGAAATACATCAAGCTGGACATTCCTCAGCCCGTATTGGCCGACGGTAAATATGAAACCCCAAGCGGCAAGATTGAATTCAGTTCTCAGTTGATGGCCGATGCCGGTTTCCACCCGGTACTGGATTGGGGCCTGCCAGAGGATGAGATGGAACCCAGAGAGCGAGAGTTGCCATTCCGCTTGCTATCTTCCGGGGTACCACAGCGGGTTAACAGCTCCTTCTACAACGTGAAATATATCCGCGCTATTCCAGCCTACTACGTCAAGATCAATCCCAAAGATGCCCAACAATACGGCATTGCCAACAACGACACAGTCAAACTCAGCAACCACAGAGGTGAAGCCAAATTTGTGGCCATGGTCACCACAGGTGTGCCAGAGGGCTCGCTGATGACTCCCAAGTGTAACTGGCTCAGGCTCAATCCCAACGGCACCGAAGGCTGCACCAACTCGTTGACCACAGACAAATTGACCGATATGGGCGGCTGCTCGGCCTATCACTCAACCCGCGTGGCACTGGCCAAAGCCTGAAGGAGATCCTCATGGAAAACAAACATCAACTCGGATTCGTCTTCAGACAGGAAAACTGTGTCGGCTGCCAGGCCTGCACCATAGCCTGCCAGATCCACAATGAGCTGCCGGAAGACGTGCGCTTTCGCAAGGTAGACCGCTACGAAGTCAAACGTGACGACGGCATGGTGGACGTGTGGCTCAGCCATTCCTGCATGCATTGCGGCAACCCGGCCTGTCTCATGGTGTGCCCGGCTCAGGCCTATACAGTGCGTGACGATGGTTTGGTAGTACTCAACCGCGAGAAATGTACCGGTTGCGGCCTGTGTGTCAGTGCCTGTCCTTATGATGCGGTAGTCATGCTGAAAACCGATGGCAAAGCCGCCAAGTGCAACATGTGTATTGAGCTTATCGATCAGGGTCTCAAGCCCGCCTGTGTCGACGGTTGTCCGGTCAAGTGTCTGGATACCGACAGAGTACAGCAGGTGTTGGCCCAGAAACCTTCAGCCAGTAAACAAGGCGTAGGTTACGGCGACTGCATCACCAAGCCCAATATGGTCATCATCAAGGAGCGGCCATGACAGATCTCGACCTCGGTCCGGTCGCCAGCGGCTATCAGGCCTTGAAGGGAATGCTGTTTGCCCCCTCAAGCCCTGAATCGCTCAAGCGGCTTATCGATTGGCTGGAACAGGAGCAGCGCTATCCAGAGTTGCTCCAACAAGCCAAACATTGGCAATCAGAGCCTCTGGAACTTGAGTGTGACTTCAACCGTATGTGTATCGGCCCCACCAAGTTGCTGGTGCCTCCCTATGAGTCTGTCTACCGCGATGTCGGCCGGCAGATCCATACGGATCGCACTCTGGAGGTCGCCGACTTCTACCAGCAGCTGGGACTGGTGACAGATACAGGTTTCAACGAACCGGCGGACTACATAGGCAATGAGCTGGAATTTCTGTTTTGTGCCGAGGCCCTGCGCCATCAGCAGCAAAACGAAGACCCGGCCGCAGCCGATGAGCTGGAGCAGTTGGCGCAAGTCTTCCTCGAGCAACACCTGGGCACCTGGTATCAGGCGTTTGCCCAGGGGATCAGCCAACATGCACGGCTGGATTTCTGGCGCTGTTATGCCCAGGCGCTGGAAGACTTCCTCACTTCCAGACTGAAGAATTCCGGGGTCGAGACTCCGACTGCAAAGCATCATTAAGATGTTTAAGGATTTGACATGAAAAGTTTAAATGCCTTTATCTCAGGTGCTGTGGCCTTAGTATTCAGCTTACCGCTGCTGGCTGCCGACACTCTGACACCCGAGCCACAACAGTGGCAACCGATACAGGAAGTGGCAATTCAGGGCGATATCCCCGAACTCAGGGGCATGCCGCAACAGGCACAGTTCCCGGACGCGTTGCCCCCTGTCAATCAAGGGTATCTCGATACTCTGGCGCCGGCCTCCTGGTGGGCCGACCTCCTGAGCTACAGCTTCTTTGGCATGATAGTACTGCTGGCATTGTTCGTGGCCATCAATGGTAAAGCCAAGCTGAGCCAGGGCTTTTCCGGCAAAAAGGTCGACCGCTGGAGTGGCATGGATGTGCTGGTGCACTGGGTGGGCGCCATCGCCTGCCTACTGCTGATCATCACAGGCCTTATCATGGTTGCCGGCCGCTTCTGGCTGGAACCCAACATGGGCGCCTCCCACTGGACCGGCTTTATCGGTACTTCGGTAGCCCTGCATGACCTGATGGCCTTCCCCTTCATCCTGGGATGGGCGGTCATGGTGGTCAAATGGGCCGGTAAGCAGCTGCCGGAAGCCTGTGATATCGGCTGGCTCAAAGTGGTTGGCGGCTATCTGAACTTCGGCCCCTTCAAAGGCAAGCATCCGGATGCCGGTTTTGCCAATGCCGGTGAAAAACTCTGGTTCTGGTGCTTCGCCTTGTTCGGTGCCCTGATGGTCGGCTCGGGTCTGGTGCTTATGTTCCCAAGCCTGGTGGCCACCAAAGACGGTGCCAATCTGGCATTGATCCTCCACCTTGTCAGTGCCTTCGTACTCGGCGCCTTTACAATAGTGCACATCTATATGGCCACAGTGATCTCTGAAGGCGGTATGGAATGTATGCTCAGTGGCAAGTGCGACGAAAACTGGGCGAAACAGCACCACAACCTCTGGTACGACAGCCTCTCCAAAGGCAAATAACCCCTGCGCCCTCCTCCTGCTCCCGGGGGAGGGTTTTCCAAACCTATGGCAACCACGGCCCTGATGGGTCGGGGATCCCTATACCCATATGAGGGACAAACAGATGCGAACATCTTCCCTGTATTTACTCAGTTGTGCCCTGCCGCTGACAGCAATGGCGGCCGATAATAACAGCAACGGTGACTGGCAGCAGATTGACCAGCGCCTGCAACGCCTGGAACAGCAACAAGTCAGCTCCAGTGCCGAGAACACCAGCTTCAGTCTCTATGGCTCACTGCGCCCGACCCTGGTTTACAGCGACAGTGACATCACAGATGAGTGGGATGTGGGCGATGCCCTGTCCCGTATCGGCGTCAAGGGCCGCACCGAATTTGCCCCCGGCTGGGCCTTGCTGGCTCAGGGTGAATGGAAAATCAACCTCAATGGTGATGGCAGCTTCGGCGATGCCAGGCTGGCATTTGCCGGGGTGGATTCACCCTATGGTCAACTCAGCTTCGGCCGCCAGCGGCCGGTACAATACACCCTGGTGGCCGAATACACAGACATATTCAACAACGCCAACAGCCCGTTTGCCTACAACCAGGAAAGCCCCTTCTTCGCCGACAATCTGGCGCTGTACCAGTTTAAGTTACAGCACTTTACCCTGATGGCCTCGGCGCGTTTCGATGGTGAAGGCGATAACAGCGGCGCCGATGCCATCAATGCGGGTCTGGGCTTTGACTGGCAGGGTTTGCATCTGGGGGTGAGCTATCTGGAACAGGACAATTTCGAGGGTGAGCTGAAAACCGGCAAGGATAAGACCAGCGCCGCCGCTGTGGCCTACAGCTTCGACAACGGTATCTACCTGGCGCTCGCCTACCAGTACAAAGACTATCAATTGACAGGCAGCGAAGACAGGGACGGCAGCACCCTGGATGCGGCAGTGGCGATCCCGCTGTGGCAGGATTACAAACTCAAGCTGGGTTACTTCCGCTTCGATGATGGCCTGGAGCCCGATATCAGCTTGGATTATCAGGGATTCAACACCACACTGGAGTGGAACCCCGCCGGCAATGTACGCCTGCACCTGGAGTACCTGCAGCAAGACAACAAACAAGGTGCCACCGACAAGAGCATTGCCATAGGCATTCGCTACGACTTCGATCTGAACTGGCGCTTCTGAACCTTCTCCATTGGGCCAGGGACGGCCAACCTTGAGTTACTGCTCATCCCCAAACCAGCGCTTCAGCGTCTGATCGGCTTCCTGCTTCACCTCGGCATTCACGTAGAGGCTCACCATGGTCAGTGCCGCTGCCAGCGCACCGAGATCATCACTGAAACCCACCAAGGGCGTCAGATCCGGAATGGCATCCAAGGGAGTAATGAAATACGCCAGGGCGCCAAAGATCACCGTCTTGGCCCATTTTGGGGTATCGGGTCTTTGGGCGGCATAGTATAGCCAGAGCGCCTTTTGCACTACCTCCCTGCCGGCCTGCCTGGCATAACCCTTGAGTTTGGCCCAGAAACCACTGTCGCTGTACTGCTCTTGTTCCATCTCACTCTCCACTGCCGATATAGAGGACAGTATTCAACCCAGGCCCCGAAAACGTCAAGCACCATACAAATATCTGATACTGGAATAATCCGTCGACTCATTTACCTTTATGCAACAGTCTTAATAAAGTGAATATTTAATCAAATAATCGCAATATAATCTCAAATATATCGATATATCATACATATCCATTTATTTTAAATGTTCCTTATTTTATGTATAACCAAAACAATATATAAATATAAAGTGTAAATTTTTGGTACAACTCATTAAAAACAATAAAAATTTAAAATAAGCAGATACACTTTTTCACAAGTGATTGGAACTATGACTTAGCTCATACTTTTATTTTTTGGCCGGATATAAACTCGCAATTAAGTTATCACCAGTGCTTTTCTCTAAACGTAATGGAGTTGTATATGAAGAGAAAGTCCAAAATCATGGCGCATATAAGGCGCACCCGACATATCATGATGCCAACCCATCGTGACTATTTTGACTACTCCTACTTTTTCCCCGCCTCAATCATCGCTGACTGAGGAGATAGGCTGCTCCGCGCATCCATCTCCTTAGCATCCCCAATACATACAATTAGTTGCTTTTACTCGGCCGGTAATATCCTGCACGCGTAACGGTAAGGCTTTCTTATACCTTTTCTCTGACGAAGCATTCGTCATGGTATCTCTACGCCTTACATAAATATCGCTGCTTGAATATATCAGCCCAGGGCTGACTTTATCTAAATTTTAATATTGGAATTTATTTTCCGATACGAGCCCTGCTGACTTTTTTAAATAAGGTTATTTTATGAAATCACTAAAAATTGCAGCAAGTTTATCTGTTCGTTCTTGTTTTGATACTGAAAGAGAAGTTGTCAACGTATTAACTACCGACTTTTGCGATATTGGTGCCGTGGTTGTTTCAGTCACAGACGTTAATAACGGTATAGTCGACAAAATCAATAACACAGGCCTGAAACTGCCGATCTTCGTTGCCGTATGTTGTGAAGAAGCCTTTCCCGATGATATCTGCTCTTCCATTACCGGCGTATTTGAGCTGTGCGCCAGCAGCAGTACTGAGTTTTACGGCAAACAGGTAGAAACCGCGCTCAATAAATATGAGCAGGCCCTGCTGCCACCTTTCTTCGGCACATTGAAGAAATATGTGGAAATGGGTAACTCCACCTTTGCCTGCCCAGGACACCAAGGCGGCCAGTTCTTCCGTAAGCACCCGGTTGGCCGTCAGTTTTTTGATTTCTTTGGCGAAACAGTATTCCGCTCCGACATGTGTAACGCCGACGTCAGACTGGGCGACCTGTTGATCCACGAAGGCGCCCCCTGTGATGCCCAGAAGCATGCCGCCAAAGTATTCAATGCCGACAAGACTTACTTTGTCCTCAACGGCACTTCAGCCTCCAACAAGGTTGTGTGTAATGCGCTGCTGACCAAGGGCGATCTGGTACTATTTGACCGCAATAACCATAAGTCAAACCACCACGGCGCGCTGATCCAGGCCGGTGCTACCCCGGTTTATCTGGAAACTGCCCGTAACCCATTCGGCTTTATCGGCGGTATCGATGCCCATTGTTTCAGCGAAAACTATCTGCGCGAAGAAGTCCGCAAGGTTGACCCCAGCCGTGCCGATGCCAAGCGCCCCTTCCGTCTGGCGGTGATCCAGCTGGGTACCTACGACGGCACCATATATAACGCCCGTCAGGTCGTGGACAAGATAGGTCACCTGTGTGACTACATATTGTTTGACTCCGCCTGGGTGGGCTATGAGCAGTTTATTCCCATGATGAACGACTGCTCACCTCTGTTGCTGGAGCTGACCGCAGAAGATCCGGGGATCCTGGTGACCCAGTCGGTACACAAACAGCAGGCCGGTTTCTCACAAACCTCGCAAATCCACAAGAAAGACAGCCATATCAAAGGCCAGGACAGATACTGCAACCATAAACGTTTCAACAACGCCTTTATGTTGCACGCCTCCACCAGCCCCTTCTATCCGCTGTTTGCCGCACTAGATGTCAACGCCAAGATGCACGAAGGCGCCAGTGGCCGCTTCCTGTGGCGTGAGGCGGTGAAAGCCGGTATCGAAGCCCGTAAACTGCTGCTGAAAAAGTGCAAATATATCAAGCCGTTCATTCCGCCAATGATAGAAGGTACCCCATGGCAGGATCATGAAACCGAACAGATGGCCGATGACCTGCGCTTCTTCGAATTCGAACCCGGTCAGAAATGGCATGCCTTCGAGGGATATGAGAAAGGCCAATACTTCGTCGACCCTTGTAAGTTCCTGCTGACGACTCCGGGTATCGATGCCGAAACCGGCAAGTACACCAACTTCGGTATTCCGGCAACGATTCTGGCCAACTTCCTGCGTGAAAATAACATCATTCCGGAGAAGTGCGACCTCAACTCGATTCTGTTCCTGATCACCCCGGCCGAAAACATGGCCAAGATGCAGCATCTGGTATCTCAGATTGCCCGCTTCGAGAAGCTGGTCGATGAAGATGCACCGCTGTCTGAAGTGCTGCCCAATGTCTACAACGCCAACAAGGAACGCTATCAGGGTTACACCATACGCCAGCTGTGTCAGGAGATGCATGATCTCTATGTCAGCCATGATGTAAAACAGCTGCAAAAAGAGATGTTCCGTCAGGCCCACTTCCCCAAAGCCGTGATGAACCCACAGGAAGCCAACATAGAGTTTATCCGCGGCAATGTGGAGCTGGTGCCCCTGTCACAGGTGGAAGGTCGCATCGCGGCCGAAGGCGCCCTGCCTTACCCACCGGGAGTGCTCTGTGTAGTTCCCGGCGAGATCTGGGGTGGCGCAGTTCAACGTTACTTCCTCGCCCTGGAAGAAGGGATCAATCTGCTGCCGGGTTTCTCACCTGAGCTGCAGGGTGTGTATCTGGAACAAACCCCTGAAGGCCGGCAACAGGCCATGGGCTATGTCCTGAAAGCTTAACCATAAGCGGCGGGGCATGGCGCCCCGCCACCTGGCAACATGACTTAGGTAAATAATTATGAGCAAAGCAAATAATAAAATTGGCGTGGTTCAGCTAACCATACTCACCATAGTGAACATGATGGGCTCAGGTATCATTATGCTGCCAACCCAGCTGGCTCAGGTGGGAACGATTTCAATTCTGTCCTGGTTGGTGACGGCGGCGGGTTCAACGGCATTGGCCTACGCCTTTGCCAAGTGCGGTATGTTCAGCAAAAAATCCGGTGGTATGGGCGGTTATGCCGAATATGCCTTCGGTCGCAGTGGCAACTTTATGGCCAACTATACCTATGCGGTATCTCTGTTGATCGCCAACGTGGCCATCGCGATTTCCGCCGTGGGCTATGGTGCCGTGCTGTTCGGTGTCGAACTCAGCCCCATCGCTATCTGTCTGGCCACCATAGGTGTGCTCTGGCTGGCCACTGTGGCCAACTTCGGTGGTGCCCGCATCACAGGTCAGGTATCCAGTGTTACCGTGTGGGGGATTATCATTCCGGTTATCGGGGTGTCCCTCATAGGTTGGTTCTGGTTCGACTTTGACCTGTACAAAGCGGCCTGGAACCCCCACGACATGCCATTCTTCAAGGCTCTGGGTGGCTCAATCGCCATGACACTGTGGGCCTTCCTGGGATTGGAATCTGCCTGTGCCAACTCTGAAGCAGTAGAGAACCCAGAGAAAAACGTGCCTATCGCGGTAATGGGCGGCACCATAGGTGCAGCGGTTATCTACATCATCTCTACCAACGTGATCGCCGGTATTGTGCCCAACGGTGAGCTGGCGCTGTCCAACGCACCTTTCGGTCTGGCCTTTGCGCAAATGTTCAACCCCACTATCGGTTCTATCGTCATGGCCTGCGCCATCATCTCTTGTACCGGTTCCCTGCTGGGTTGGCAGTTCACCATCGCCCAGGTGTTCAAGTCATCTGCCGATGAAGGTTTCTTCCCTAAAGCCTTCTCCAAGGTGACCAAGAAAGACGCCCCGGTTGTCGGCATGCTGATCATCGTTTCGGTACAAACGGTACTGTCACTGATGACCATCAGCCCATCGCTGAGCAAACAGTTTGAGGCACTGGTTAACCTGGCCGTGGTCACCAACATCATCCCATACATCCTTTCCATGGCTGCTCTGGGTGTGATGCAAAAGCAATTGAATATCCCTGTAAAACAGGCCCGAATTGCCAACTTTATGGCCGTGATTGGCGCCCTGTACAGCTTCTATGCCCTCTATAGCTCAGGGGAAACCGCCGTGATGCTGGGTTCTATCGCAACCTTCTTCGGTTGGACCCTGTTCGGCATTATTTCCAACAAAAACGACAAGCAAAAATTGAAACACGCTTAAGGCTTACGGGTGTGCACTCCCCTGCGTGCGCGCCCACCTAAAAGTTAAATCAATAACAATATTGGATGAGGTGGACTATGAACAAGACAATACTGGCGCTGGCAATCCCTGCGCTGCTGCTCTGTGGCTCAGCCCAGGCAATCGATCTGTACAACGATGATACCAATAGCTTTGGCATCAGCGGCTGGCTGGGTTTCGCCGCCTACAATGATGGCCACGAGACCTCGGTAATTGACGACACATCAAGGATACGTTTGAGCTTCGAGCGTAAAGAGCGCAACGGCTGGACCGCCTATGCGGTCACCGAATGGGGCATCAACATGGTCACCAGTGATGACAATCTGGTGCTACAGGGCGGCAGACTCGCCGCAGAGAAAACCGATGACTTCCTTAACAACCGCCTGGGTTATGTCGGTCTGTCCCACGATACCTGGGGTAGCCTGACTTTCGGGAAGCAGTGGGGTGCCTATTATGACGTGGCCGGTACCACAGACTTACCCAATGTCGTGGCCGGTTATGCCGTCGGCGCTTACACCTTCGGCGATGGTGGCCTAACGGGTACCGGACGCGCCGATGCCGCATTCCAATACCGCAATGACTTTGGCCCACTGCATCTGGCACTGCAATACGCCGCCAAGCAAGATGGTGAGGTCTCGGTACAAGACAGCAACGGCGAACCACTGGCCAACTCTGAACTGGACTTTGATTCCAGCTACGGTGCCAGCCTGACCTACAGCGTCACTGACAAGTTCAAACTGCTGGCCGGCTTCAACCGTGGTGATATCGATGGCCACCTGGAAGGTACCGAACTCAAGGTGACCAACCAGATAGTAGGCATAGGTGCCATGTATGGCGACTATTATCACTATGCACCCAACCGTGAAGCCAGCGGTTTGTATGTGGGTTTCAACGCCCACAAGAGTGACAACAACGAACTGGTTGGCGGTGAACTGTACGACGCCACCGGCGCCGAGCTGATGGTGGCCTACCAATACGACAACGGCTTTGTGCCCATTGCCATGCTGAGCTACCTGGATCTGGATACAGATCAGCATAGCGCCATTCAAGGGAACTGGCGTCGCCAGTTTGCCATGGTGGGTCTGCACTATAGATACAGCAGAGACACTGTGATGTTCTTTGAGGCCAAGCTGGACTTCAGCGACATGGATGACCCGGCCGAAGATGCCGCCCAGGACAATAACTTCGCAGTGGGGATCAACTACTTCTTTTAACTGAACTTCTATAGCGGCACACTCCCGCTCCATTGCTGGCAGTACCCTTTTTGCCAGGCACGCTCGGCCACCCTGACCCCACTTCCTTCCAGGGTGGTTTTTTTTACTTGAAACCGAAAAGATTGGCGGGAGATATGCCCCCAGGCTCCACTCAAAACAACCGGCATCAAGGCGCATTTCTGGAAAGCTTACGCCTAAACCGTTAGGATACTTGCCATCCCGCGGCTTCAGTGGATGCAGTCGCGCCAACGTAAAAAAGTAGCCAAGGTCATGCCCGCCAAACCATTACTCGCTTACTACCAGGATTGCTATAAGGAAGATTGTGTCGACCTTAATCTGTGGCACCTTGGCAAACTAAACCAGGAAGACAGGTTGTTTATTGAGGGCGAGGATTCGCTGCTTTCAGGCTTCCTGCCAAGACAGCCAATCGCCCATGAAGCCGGGGCGCAGCTCCTACCCAGAATCGCCATGTACCAGCGCGAGCGCCAACTGCTCTATGTTTCCCATTTCGTGGTCGGCCAGCTAAAGGAAGAGGGGCAGACCCGCACTGTACTCAGCCCTCTGGTTTTTAAAGAAGCCCAGTTGGAAGAGGATGACGGCAGCTTCTATGTTTCCCTCAAAGAGGGGGCCCTGCAGATTAACGAGCCCTTGCTGCGGCTGTTGTTGCCGGAAGACACTATGGAAGCCGGCTTTGATGCCATCTTCGCTCCCGAGCGCCCCGACAGCTGGACCTCGCTGTTGAGCCAGAGCCACCAGAACATAGATACCCTGGGGCTGCTGGGATTCCCCAAACTGACAGGCTATGACAGCCTCGCCCGCCTGACCCGCAAGCGTAAGTTAACTCTGGTGCCGGCATCGGCACTGGTGTTTCTGAAACGCCCCAGCGCCAGTCGCGGCATACTGCATGAGATCTCTGCCATGATGAATGCGGCCGAACTCTCGGCGCCGCTGCAGAATCTGATGGGAACACAACTGCCACCCAAGACCGAAGCCAAGCGCCGCCTCAAAAGCCAGTACCTGCCCTGCCTCTTGTCCCGGGCACAGCAGCAAGTGCTGGAGATAGGCGCCGGCCACAGTCTTGGCTGCGTTGTCGGGCCGCCGGGAACCGGCAAGAGTTATACCATAGCCGCCGTCGCGACCGAACATATGGCCCGGGGCGAGTCTGTGCTGATCGTCGCCAACAACGAACATGCGCTCGATGTCATTAACGACAAGCTTGAGAGTCAGTTCGGGCTCAAGGACATCAGCCTGCGGGCGGGACAAAAGGCCTTCCTGAAACAGCTCAAGGATTATCTCAGCAATCTGCTGGACGGCTATCATTCACTTGAGCACACACCCCCGCGACAGTTGGAAAGCCAGCTCAATTTATTGAACCGGCAACTGGACAACTCAGAACGCCGGCTGCTGCGATTTTTACGCCGCGCCATTCGCCGCGGTCAAAGGCTGCACAAACTGGAACGCTCACAGCGGCGCTGGTTATTGCAGCTCTATCTTGCTCTGTTTGGCCACAGCATCGAAAACCTGAGCCAACATTGGGACACCCTGGATGAGTTGAACGATAGTCTGACAACCAAAGAGGCGTTGGCGGCCAAGTTGCTGCAAAATGTCAAAGCCAGCCGGGTCGCCGGCTTGCTGAACAACCACAGGCAACAGCTGCAAACTTTCAATCAAGCGATTCGTTCCCGCACCTCACAGCGACAGTTTGCACTGTTCGATACCTTGGATTACCAGGTGTTGCAGCAGGCGTTTCCCATCTGGCTGGTGAGCCTCAACACCCTTCACAAGGTATTGCCGCTGCAGCGGGAGCTATTCGATCTGGTTATCTTCGATGAAGCCAGCCAGAGCAATATCACCAGCGCCTTACCGGCGCTGTTTCGGGCCAAACGGGCACTGGTCGTCGGCGATGGCAAGCAGCTCAGGCATATCTCTTTCCTGTCCCGCAGCAAAGAGCAGGCGTTGCAACAACTGCATGGCGTATCCACTGCGCAATCCGGCATCTGCAGCTATCGCGATAAATCGATTTTGGATCTGGTGGCCGAGCAGATAGCCTCCCAGCAGCAGGTCGCCTTTCTCGATGAGCACTTTCGCAGCGCTCCCGAGCTTATCAGCTTCAGCAACTCGCAGTTTTATCAGCAGCGGTTGCGGATAATGCAGCACAGACCCTGTACCAGCAGCGGCCATCTGCATCTGCACTCAGTGATGGGCGAGCGCAGTGAACAGGGAGTCAACCAGGCTGAAATCAGTGCACTGTGCAACCTGATAAGGCAGCAGATAGACAGCTGCGAACAAGCGGGAATGACCAAGTCGCTGGGAGTGTTATCGCCTTTTAGAGCTCAGGCCGATGCGCTGGCCGATGCTTTGTTCAAACAGTTTTCCGCCACCGAGCTGGAAAAGTATCGCTTGCGGGCCGACACCCCCTTTGGTTTTCAGGGAGAGGAGCGCGACATTATGTATCTCTCCTTCGCCGTTGACCCACATAGCAAGAGAGCCGCGGTATATCTCAACCGCGAAGATGTGTTCAATGTAGCCATTACCCGCGCCAGGGAACAACAGCACCTGTTTGTTTCGGTGGCGGCCCAAGAGCTGCCGAGCAACTCACTGCTGCGCCTCTATCTGGAATCCAGCCGTCAATTCAATGCTCGGCACAGGCAAAATGACCAGTTGGATCAATTTCAGCGCCAGCTTTGTGACGCCTTGGCCGGGCACAATATCGAAACCTGGCCGGGCTATGAGATAGCCGGCACAGAGGTGGATATCCTCTGCCGCTGGCAGGGCGAGTATCTGGCGCTGGATCTCATCGGCTTTCCCGGCCCCTGGATGGACTTCTTTGAACTGGACACATACAAGATACTGCAGCGGGCCAAGGTGCCCATGTTGCCCATCAGCTATGGACTCTGGTTGAAGAATCCCGGTGCCTGTATCGAGCGCATTCGCAGTAAGCTGACTCGGGAACCTCATAGTTAACAATCATCAGAAGCGGTTTTGGCGGCCGCAAGCGAACCCAAACGGGGATGACGCAGCAGCAGTAACCATAAGGTCATCCCCAAACAAAGCACGCCGGCCCAAAACATGGCGACCCCAAAGCCGGCGGCAACCGCCTGATGATTTATCGCCGCTACCCCACTCGGTTCAAACTGTCCCCCACTTTCAGTCTCTTTGGCCGTGTAGATGACCCGGCTCATCAAGGTGCCCAAGAGGGCGATCCCCAAGGTCATACCCGTCTGCCTCACGGCATTCATGGTGGCCGAAGCCATGCCCGAGCGCTGGGCCCCGACACTGGCCATCACCAGCTCACTGGTTGCCGGTACCGCCAGCCCCATTCCCAAACCAAGCAGGGCAAGATAGCCCGCCGTCAGAGAATAAGCCGTTTCCGCTTGCAGGTTTGACAGCAACATGAGCGCCAAAGCCATCAATCCATACCCCAGACTCATCAGTCGCCTGACTCCAAAGTTCGCCGCCAGGCGGCCAAACCCCATGGCCGCCACAGCCATGGCGATAAACTCGGGCGCCATCCGCCAACCGGCCTCGGCGGCATCCCAACGCTGCGCTTCCTGAAAAAACAGCGACATAAAAAACACGCTGCTGTAGGCAGAAAAGCCCAACACAAAGGAAGCCGAGTTATAGCAACCAAAGTCCCGCTGCCGAAACAACTTCAGCGGCAGCAGTGGCCGCGGCGCCTTAAGTTCAACCCGGATAAAGACCGCAAACAAAATGGCGGCCAACAGCAGCGGCACCAAGGTGTGATAACTCAACCAATCATGCTCACCCAAGCCGATAAGGCCATAGGTCAGTCCCCCAAGGAAGAGTATGCTGAGCAACTGCCCGGCAAAATCCAGTGCCGCCTGTTCCGGGTCGGCACTCTCGTCCAGCCCCCAAGCCCCCAGCAGTAATGCGATTATGCCTATGGGGACATTGATCCAGAAAATGCTCTGCCAACCCACATGCTGCACCAGCAAACCGCCGACTATCGGCCCCAGTATCAGTGACAGGGCGCTGACCGATGACCAGATGCCTATCGCGCGGGTGCGGGCGCCAACGTCAGAAAAGGCGTGGGTCAACAGAGACAGGGCTCCCGGGATAACGGCGGCACCGGCAATCCCTTGAATCACCCTTCCCAGAAGTAACAGCCACAGAGAGTCTGCCATGGCGCAGGCGATTGAACCCAGAGTGAACAGCACGCCCCCGCAGAGCCACAACAACTTGCGGCCAAAACGGTCCCCCAGCGGCCCGGAAGAAAGAATTAAAGCCGATAAACACAGGGCATAGGCGTTCACCACCCATTGGGAATCCGCCATGCTGATTGCCAACTCCTGTTTCATAGTCGGCAAGGCGACATTGACTATGCTGATATCCAGAGTCGCCATAAAAGTGCCCAGACAGATGGCCGCAAGCAGAGCGACCTGACGCAGAGAAGACATGCTGTTCCTCCTTGAAGCTCAGTTGTTATTGAGAACAATTCTCAATATAGGTTTCGACCGACCGTCGGTCAATGGCATTTACAATCACTGGATGGCCGGCATCTGGCCTTGGATCATCACTTTAGGTAGGATGAATGCCGATTCTGACAAGGCGGTCATAATGCACAGGGGCTTGATTCACTCGGCGAGTATGAAAGAATTTGGCGGCCAATCGGCCAAGAAAAACATTATCCTGGCCGACGCAGTTTCCTGGCAGATCAAACTTCTTATATTGAGTGGTATGGCTAATGACAAATAACAGCACCCCGGGGGCTCCACGCACTAAACCGGCCGAGGTTCGTCTCGATGAACTCATGGATGCGGCCCAGAAGTTATTTATTGAGAAGGGGTTTGAAGCCACTACAGTCAGCGACATAGTGCGCGAGGCCAAGGTCGCCAAGGGGACTTTTTACCACTACTTCAATGCCAAGCCGGAGATACTCTCGGCTCTGCGGCAACGCTTTAGCCGGCATTTTGTCGAGCAGGTGCAACTGGCAATGGATGCCTGCGATAGCGATGACTGGCCGACACGACTGGATGTTTGGTGCCGGGCCAGTGTCAACGCCTACCTGGCCGGTATAGAGCTGCACGACCTGCTCTTCCATGACAACTATTACCACGGTCACGGCAACAGCGAGCGGGATCGGGTGTTGGCGCAGATTATTGAGCTTTTGCTAAGCGGCAAGCGCCATGGCGCCTGGCAGTTGGAAAGGCCAGAGCTGAGCGCCATCATCCTCTATCACGGCATGCATGGCGCGGTAGACAACGCCATGCATAACGGCATCAAGGACCGCCAAGCGACGGCGCAACAACTCGGCGAAGATCTGTCACTGGAATTCCGGCGTCTGCTGGGCTGTTAGCCTACGCAGCCCTTGTTTAGAGCAAAGGCTTGCTAGCGCCCTCTATCCTCTTGGGTTTTTACTTTGATTTCTTACTCTGGCCCTGGCTTTTACCCTGACTTTTACCCTGAGTATGGCTCAGAGCATGGCCAAAGACAGGCCTGGCTCCGGGTCTGGCTTTGCCACTGCCGGGCTTGGAGCCTTTAGCTGTTGCCACTTTGCCTGTTGTTGTGTGGTCGCCGCCCTTGCCTTTTCCGGCCTTGTTACCGCCTTTGGCCCCTTCAGTGGACTTACCCTTGGCGGCTTTGCCGCTGCGCTCTGCAAACTGATTGTCGCTGAAACGGGTGAGTCCCTGGCGGCCCTTGTCTGCCCCCTTGCGGTTATGCTTACCGGCCCAGGCTTCGGCGCGGCCTTCCGGGGGCACCAGATGCTGTGGCCCAGTGCCGATAAGATGCTGTTTCCCCATGGCGATAAGCGCCTCGCGGATCAGCGGCCAACCTGCGCTGTCGTGATAGCGCAGCAAGGCCTTGTGCAGTCGCCGCTGGCGCCCCTTCTTGGCCACCGGCACCTCTTCGCTGCTGTGTTTGACGTTTTTCAACGAGTTCAGCTCTGTGTGGTAGATGGTTGTGGCATTGGCCATAGGCGATGGGTAGAAGTTCTGCACCTGATCCAGCTTGAACTTACGCTCCTTGAGCCACAGCGCCAGGTTGAGCATGTCCTCGTCCGTGGTGCCCGGGTGAGCCGAAATAAAATAGGGGATCAGATACTGCTGCTTACCCGCTTCGGCCGAGTATTGGTCGAACAGCTCCTTGAACTTGTCGTAGGTGCCCATACCTGGCTTCATCATCTTGGATAAAGGCCCCTCTTCGGTATGTTCCGGCGCTATCTTGAGATAGCCGCCCACATGGTGCTTGGCCAGCTCTTTAACGTAACGCGGATCTTCAATCGCCAGGTCATAACGCACGCCGGAGGCGATCAGCACCTTCTTGATCCCGGGAACATCCCGGGCGGCGCGGTAAAGATCTATGGTGTGCTGATGATCTGTGTCCAAATGGCCACAGATGCCGGGAAAGACACAGGATAAGCGCCGACAGGTTTTTTCGGCCTTTTCGCTCTTGCAGCCGAGACGATACATGTTGGCCGTTGGGCCGCCGAGATCGGAAATCACCCCGGTAAATCCAGGCACTTTCTGCTGTATATCTTTAATTTCTTTGATAATTGATTCTTTCGAGCGGCTCTGGATAATGCGCCCTTCATGCTCGGTTATCGAACAAAATGAGCAGCCACCGAAACAGCCTCGCATGATATTGATCGAGGTCTTGATCATGTCGTAGGCCGGGATCTTGGCCTTGCCGTAAACCGGGTGTGGCACCCTGGCGTAAGGCAAGTCGAATACCGCATCCATCTCATCTGTGTTGAGCGGCCAAGCCGGTGGGTTGACCCAAACACCACGATCGCCGTGGGGCTGGAACAGGGCTCTGGCACAACCTGGGTTTTGCTCCTGATGCAAAATCCTCGATGCATGGGCGTACAGGTATCTGTCTTCACTCACCCGCTCGAAGGCCGGCAGCAACACATAGGTCTGCTCCCAGGGCCTTGGCTTGGGTGGCTGCACACTGATGGGCTTGGGAGCGTCGTTGTCGAAGATCTTCTTGTCGGATGGCCCGGACAAGTTCTGGCAGCCGACATCATCGGCGCCATAGGGATTGGGGATAGGGTCAATTTTGTGCAACTGATCTATCTTGCGCGAGTCCATGCCGCGCCATTCTGGCAGTGGCTCTTTTCGGATAACCGCTGTGCCGCGGATATTCTGCATCTGCGCCATGGTTTCACCCTTGGCGAGACGGTGCGCCACTTCCACCAGCGGCCGCTCGGCATTACCGTAGATCAGGATGTCGGCCTTGGCATCAAAAATCACACTGCGGCGCACTTTGTCGGACCAATAGTCATAGTGGGCAATCCGCCGCAGGCTGGCCTCGATACCGCCTATGACCACGGGCACCTCTTTAAAGGCTTCCTTACAGCGCTGGGTATAAACAGTCACGGCGCGATCCGGGCGCTTGCCGCCTTCATTGCCCGGGGTATAGGCATCGTCGTGGCGCAGTTTACGATCGGCCGTATAACGGTTGATCATCGAATCCATATTGCCTGCAGTGACCCCGAAAAACAGATTCGGTTTACCCAGGCTCATAAAGGCCTCTTTGCTGGACCAATCCGGCTGCGAGATGATCCCCACTCTGAATCCCTGCGCTTCCAGCAAACGGCCTATCACCGCCATGCCAAAACTGGGGTGATCCACATAGGCATCACCTGTCACCAGGATCACATCACAGCTGTCCCATCCCAGTTGTTCCATCTCCTTGCGGGACATGGGCAGAAAGGGAGCCGTGCCGTAACACTCGGCCCAATACTTGGGATACTGAAATAAGCTGGATTCGACTTGCATTTGAGACTGACCATCAGAGGATTCGACACACGGCAGCCACGCTGCCTCAGGGCCGCGGAGTATAACAGGCTAACCTGGTTAAGTGTGACTAATTTTTCACCAATTGCCGACTATTTGTGCCCCTTGTTTGTGCCTGCAAGCCAAGGCCCTACTAGGATTGTGGCTTATCTCGGGCTCAGAGCAATAAGCGCCCCACATACTGCCATAGGTTAAACAGCGCCAGCACGAGTATGCTTATCCAGGTGAACAAGGTGCCGAGGAAACGGCCCGGGTGGTAACCGCCCTTGCCTTGGGTCAGACCTATGGCATGCAGCAATCTGGCCACCAGCCAAATCGTCCCCAGTAGATGTAACCAAACGCCGGCCATGCCGTTGGCCTCGGCCAGCACCAAAAGCAGCAAGGCTATCGGGGCATTTTCCAGCAGGTTACCGTGTACCCGGTTGGCCAAATGCAGTGCATCGTTACCGCCATCGCCCAGGCCTATCTTGTAAGCACGGCGCAACCGCACCACCCGGTAAGCCAAAGCCAAGACCAAAATCCCCGTCAATGAGGCATAAAAACCCGATATAAACAATGACATAAGTTCTTTTATCTCCTTTTGAAATTCTCTGTTCAGCCTTGGCTGATGCGACGCTGTCCAAGCGCAGCCAATCAACCTTAACGCAACAAGCTTGCACTTAAGCTCACATAAAGGAAATAATTTTTAAAATGTCATTAACCGGATTCTGCCCCCTTACTGTAGAATCCGCGCGGGCAAAAAACCGTCCATCCAACCAAGGGCACAGTGGGAAACCGAGTGGATAATCAAGAATTCATTGAAAAGCGCCGTTTTATCATCAAGTTGGGTAAGGCTCTGCATAAGTTCGGCACCCCGGCTTATCGGCTCGAAACCCACTTGCAGACAGTGGCCAAGACGCTCGGCATCGAAGGCTATTTTCTGATCTCGCCCACTTCGATGACCTTTGTGCTGCAGCACGACACAGATCAGGAATACAATCATGTTGCCAGGGTCAAACCCGGCGAGCTGGATCTGGGGTCGCTGGCCCGTACCGACGCCTTAGTACAGGAACTGAGCCTGGGGCAACGCAGCCTGAGTGAAGCGCTGGAACGGCTGGATGAGATAGCCAACAAGCCCAATCCCTACGGCCCTATGTTAACCCTGGGCGCCTTTGGCACCTCGGCCGCAGCCTTTGCCATGCTGATGGGCAGTAGCTGGAATGATGTATTCTGGTCGGCCTTGATAGGCATGCTGGTCTATGGCTTGGTATTCAGCGCCGAACGCTCGCGACGAATGGCCGAACTGCTGGAGCCTTTGGCCGCCATGCTGGCCGGTTTCGCCGCCTGTGGCCTGGCGCAACTGGATGCCGGGCTGAATATCCCCGTGGTGGTACTGTCGGGGATCATCGTCTTTATTCCCGGCCTGGCGCTGACCCTGGGCCTGGCCGAACTGGCGGCAAGGGATCTCATGTCAGGCACCATGAGGATCATGGATGCGGTAATGCTGCTATTCAAACTCTACTTCGGCGCCGTACTCGGCGTGGCAATAGGCAATGCCCTGTTCGGCGAATCCCTCTATATTGAGCCCATGCCGTTGCCTCGCTGGGCCATCTGGTCGGCGGTGCCCATCCTCTCCATGGCGCTGGTGTTCATCTTCAAGGCCAGACTCAAAGACGCCCCCTGGGGCGTACTGGCCGGTATTGTGGCCTTCTTCTCCGCCATGTTCGGCGGCCTCTATTTGGGGGATTCTCTGGGGATCTTCTTCGGCGCCCTGGCCGTGGGTATTTACGCCAACCTGTTTGCCCGCTGGATGAAGGCACCGGCCTCCATCGCCCTGCTACAGGGGATAGTCATCCTGGTGCCTGGCTCCAAGACCTATATCGGCCTCAATGTGCTGATCTCGGGTGAAACCATGTTGAACCAGTCGCATCTGGGGTCGCAGATCTTTCTGATATTTATGTCACTGATCGCCGGGCTTATCTTCTCCAACGTGGTGGTGCCGCCGAGAAACACCCTCTAAACGCTGCTGCCGTGGGCATTTAGCGCCGGAAAAAGATAGTTTATTACAAGCTAAATCATTACTTTATTTCGAAGGTCGCCTTGACTAACCGCCCATTCGGTTGTGTTATTGAAGTGTGAATATCAGCCCGATATTCACTACCGAGAGGAGGCAGTCTATGGCAACAAGCCGCAGTGTCTTGCTTCTGGCAACCCTGTTTGCCAGCCTCTCCGTTTTGGCCGACACAGGCACCAAAGGCGATAGCACAACCTCGTCTTCCCAAGGCCAAAATCCACTCCCTGAGCGATTCAGGGTTGGCAAAATTGTGGTGGTCAGCAACCCAATTTTCGACGAGTCTGCCGACAACGCCATCTTCCTGCATAATTGGGCCAACGCCCTGCATATCAATACCCGGGAGTCGGTGATCCTCAATCGCCTCAGTATCCAGGAGGGGCAGGAAGTGACCCCAAGGCAATTGGAAGAAGCGCAGCGAATTCTTAGGCGTGAAGCCTATCTCAGAGACGCCAGGATCTCTGTGGTCAAGGCCGACCCGAGTGCCGATCAACAGCCTGATGGTGAAACCTTGCTGGTGGAAACCTGGGATCAATGGTCGCTGCTGCCCACTATCAGCCTGGGGCGCAGCGGCGGCAACAACAGCTTCTCCGTCGGGTTGAAAGACGACAATATTCTGGGTCTGGGGATCCGCACCCGTTTGAAGTATCAATCCGACGAGGACAGAACCGGCTACAAAGTCGCGTTCGAAATGCCGCTGAACATCATCAAAAATGCCACTGTGGCGGCCAATTTCTATGACAACAGCGATGGTCAGGCCAAACAACTGTATTTCGACAAGCCTTTCTATACCCTGGACGACACCCGGGCCTACGGCGCCGAGTATCTGGATGAAGACAGAATCGACACCATTCGCCAAAACGGCCTGGACATCAACGAGTTCGATGAAGAGATCCGCTATCGCAACCTCTACTGGGGCTTTATGTTCGCCAAAGAGAACCAGAGTCGGCAAAGATTACGCCTTGGAGTTACCCAGGATAAGCACAGCTTTCACGCCCTGCCTCAATACCCGCAGCAGCCCTTGCCTCAGGACAGAGACTTTCTCTACCCCTGGGTAGAATGGGAGTACCTGCAGGATGACTTTCGGGTGCTGACCAATATTCACCTGGTCAACTATAACGAAGACTTCAACCTCGGCTGGCATCACAGCGTTAAATTGGGGCTGGAAACCAAAGACAGTGACAACCTTGGCTATCACCTCAACTGGCGCAGCAGTCGTGGCTATTTTGAGGGTAAGGAACTACTGTTGCTGGCATTTGGCGGTGAAGCCACTCTGGCCACCCGGCAACGGGACTTTTATCAAGTGAATGTTGCCGCCGAGTATTTTTATAAGTTCACCCCCAAGTGGACCGCCTATTCCAAGGTGCGGCTGTCCAACTCCAACAACAACTATATCGACCGTCCCTTTGCACTGGGGGATGAAACCGGCATTCGCGGTTATCCCAACGACTACCAGCACGGTGACAATCAATGGCTGCTGACCGGCGAAATCCGCTATTACCCCAATATCAACCTCTACCAGCTGGCAGAGTTGGGCTGGGCCGCCTTTATCGATGTCGGTCAGGCCTTTGGTGGTGCCATGGCCAATGACAACGAAGTCTCAGGCCCCATAGGCTCTATCGGCATAGGTGCCAGAATCTACTCTTCCCGCTCCAGTTATGGTCATGTCGCCCATATCGATTTCAGCGTGCCCTTTACCCGGGGCGAGGAAGTGGACGGCTGGGAATGGCGCTTTCAAGTGAAGCAGAGTTTCTAGGCTGACTTTGCCACCCCAGCGGCAAACTCTGCACTAAACTTGAAGGGTCACAGCAACCTGGACCTGACATGAAAAAACTCCTTTCCTCTGTGCTGCTCGGCCTGTCGTGCCTGATATCGGCACAGGCAAACACGTTGAAAATCGCCTTTTTTGATTTTGCGCCATACAGCTTTCAGGAAGAAGGAGAACTCAAGGGCATCATGGTAGAGATGACTCGCCTGGCCTGCCAGCGCTGGGAGGAAGGCTGCCAACTCAAGCTGTGGCCTAATCGCCGCGCCAGGCAGCAGATGAACTCGGGAGAAACCGGTGCCATGGGGCTGGCCTGGGCAGATTATCGCACCTCACAATACTATTTCTCGGTCCCCCTGTTGCAGTCTGAATATGGTTTCTTCAGCCTCAAGGCACTGAGTTTGAAGCAGATGCAGCAGCTATCGGATCAGCGTGTGGCAGTGTTCTCACCATCCAATACCCACAATGCCCTGCAAAAATTGAATCAGGAATTGCTCCGGCAACAAGTTCCCCCCATGCAGGTGGTTACCTTTCCACAAAGCGATGAATTGCCACTGAAAATGCTCGCCAGAAAGCGTTTTGATGCCTATTTTGTCAACCGGGATGTCGGTCGCTGGTACGCAGGGAAACAGGGGATTGAAGGCTTGGACTATCTACCCAGCCAACCCAAGACTTACTACTGTCTGGCATTCGATATCCGTCATAATGACCGACAAACCATAGCCCGCTTCAATCGGCTGTTGTTGGAGTTGCAGCAGGGAGAAGCCTGGCACCAGCTACTGCAGCGCTGGCAGGTTGAACCGGCCCAATGGCAGCCTGAGCAAGCCCAAGCCATGAACATTCCACTCGAGTAGAAAAGCAAAAGGCCGCCCGTGATAACACGGGCGGCCTAGTTCTATTTGGTGAGTTGGCCTATAAGCCGGGTCCTGTTCTCCCGAAGGAGCGGCAGTCATTCCTCTAGGCCTGCAATCGCTCACAGGCTCAAGCAATCTACCCGGTTCCAACGCGAGCCACGCATTAATTCCGAAGAATAGTGGAACCCTATTTGATCTTGCTCCGGGTGGAGTTTACCGTGCCGCGAACTGTTACCAGCCGCGCGGTGCGCTCTTACCGCACCCTTTCACCCTTACCGGCCCGAAGGCAGGCGGTCTACTCTCTGTTGCACTGGTCGTCGGCTCACGCCGCCCAGACGTTATCTGGCACCCTGCTCTATGGAGCCCGGACTTTCCTCCCCGTTCTTGCGAACGCAGCGACTGCCCGGCCAACTCGGCGCGGATTATAGCCCATAGCGGGCTTCACACCAAGGCATTTCCTTACCAGCCCAGCTCCAGCCCTTTTTTATAAAGAGCATTTTTCTTCAACCCATGGATCTGTGCCGCAATGGCGGCCGCCTTCTTCAGCGGTAATTCATCACAGAGTAGTTTGAGGGTATCCAACGCCGCGGCGGGCGTTTCGTCTGCTTCTTCACTGACAAAACCGTGCAGCATAAGCACGATTTCACCGCGCTGCTGGTTGGCATCGGCTTCTACCTGCGCCAGCACTTCGGCCGTGGTGCCGCAGAGGAAGGTTTCAAAGGTCTTGGTCAGTTCCCGCGCCATCACCATCTGCCTATCCGGCCCCAGGACCTCCACCAGCGACTTTAGGCTGGGCAGAATTCTGTGGGGAGACTCATAGAAAATCAGGGTGCGCGGGTCTTCCCTAAGCGCCAGCAGTTTATCCTGGCGCCCTTTGTCTTTGGCCGGCAAAAAGCCTTCAAACGAGAAACGATCCGAGGGCAAGCCAGATGCCGACAACGCGGCAATGGCGGCGCAGGGGCCGGGCAGCGGGATCACCGGATAACCGGCGGCGCGCACATGGGATACCAGGTGATAGCCGGGATCGGAAATCAGCGGCGTACCGGCATCGCTGATCAGCGCTATGGCTTCACCTTCGCCGAGGCGTTCGACAATCCACTGCGCCCGGGCACGTTCATTGTGGTCATGCAGCGCTGTCGTGCGGGTGTCTATGCCGAAGTGACTCAGCAATTTACCGCTGTGGCGAGTGTCTTCACAGGCGATCAACGCCACCCGATTCAGTACTTCCAGAGCCCTGGGGCTCAAGTCCCCCAGGTTGCCTATGGGAGTGGGAACTATATACAGCGCGACCGACAGGTCCATAACTACCTCGGAGATGAAAGTGCCGAGACTTTCGTCAGGCACAATAGAAGGTTAAACTAGAGCCAGCATCTTACCAGAGTGAAGCCCTGTGTTAAAAAGCCTGAATAGAGTTAAATACATTTCTGCTGCGATTTTGCTTGCCAGCCTGTGGGGCTGTGGCAGCACGCCATCGGCAGACAAAGATCAGCTGGCCGTCGTTTCTCTGGTCAGTGCCCCGCAAGCCCCGGCCGAGTATTTGGCATTTGCCGCCAAGGCGCCCAGCAAGGAAAACCGCGAGCGTTACCTGCTGTTGGCCGCCAATGCTTACCTCAAGCAAGGTGATACAGATGCCGCGGCAGATATTCTGCGTTCAATGCAGGCCGGGCTAAGCCCTGTGGATGAAATCCAGGCCGAGCACCGTTTTCTCAGCGCCCGCCTGCAAGAACTGACCGGCAAAAACGCCGAGGCCCTGAGCACCCTGAATTACCCCGGCAATTGGCAACTGGCCGATTGGCAATGGGCCAGTTATCACCAGGCTCGTGCCCGACTGTTTGCTGCCAACCAGCAACCCGTGGAGCAAGTGCGTGAGCTGAGTAAGCTCAGTCAGTATCTGCCGGTGAAGGCGACCGGCGAGGTTAACGACGAAATTTGGCAATTGCTCAAGCCGCTGCAGGAAGAAACCCTGCAGAGCTTTGCCGCTCAAGAGAGCAATGCCGTATTTACCGGCTGGCTGCAGCTGGCTTATCTGGCCAAACACTACGCGGTGGATCCCTCAAGCCTGATCCGCCAGTTGAGTGATTGGCAGAAACGTAATCCTTATCATCCTGCGGCGGTGCAGTTGCCTTCGGATCTGCAGCTGGCGCTCAGTGCCAAGCCATACAGACCCAGCAATATTGCCGTGCTGCTACCTCTTTCGGGCCCAAGAGCCGGAGTCGCCAACACAGTGCGTCAGGGCATACTGGCCAGTTATCTGAGCGACCCGGACAGCAATGTCAGCCTCAACTTCTTCGACACGGCCCAAGGTGCCGATAAAGCCTACCAGCAAGCGCTGCAGAGCGGCGCCGAATTTGTGATCGGCCCGCTGCTGCAAAACGAAGTGGAACAGGTGATGGCGGCCCAGCAAGCTGCAAAGACAGATACCCCGCCGCAACTGTTTCTCAATCAAATAGATAAGCTGCAACCGCAACAGAATAAATACTACTTCGCCCTGTCTCCCACTCAGGAAGCCAGCGATGCCGCCAGACGCATGTATCAGGATGGCATACAGGTGCCACTGCTGCTGGCCAGCAATGATGCCGTAGGCCAACGTATGGCCCAGAGCTTCAAGCAGACCTGGATGGAGCTGACCGACAGTGATGCCGAGGTTCACTTCTATGATAACGGTGACAAGATGCGCGAAACCGTGGAAGAAGCCCTTGGCGTGACTGACAGCAAGGCGAGGATCCAGGCCATTAAGGCACTGCTGGGCAGCAAGGTGAAGGCCGACTTCCGATCCCGTACCGATATCGATGCCATCTATATGATCTCGGGGATTCAGGACTTACCGCTGCTGAAACCCTTTATCGATGTCAACTTCAGTGTCTTTGCCGAGCAAGTGCCGCTGTATACCAGTAGCCGCGCCCGTCAGGAAGACAACGCCAAGCAAACCGCGATTGAACTGAACAATATCACCATCAGTGATATCCCCTGGTTGCTGCAGGCCAGTGAAGAAACCGAAGCGGTCAACAAGTTGTGGCCTACCTGGGGCAATGCCCAAAAACGCCTGTATGTGATGGGCTATGATGCCCTGCAGCTGGTCAATCGTCTGGCCCAGATGCATGCCTTCCCCGGATACCAATACAGTGGCCGCAGCGGCCAGCTGACGGTGAGCCCGGATGGCGTGATCGATCGCCAGCTCAGCTGGGCCAAATACCAGCGCGGCGTTTTGCGGCCACTCTAAGCCAGCTTATGGATCTGGGACAGGAAGGCGAGCGTCTGGCTCGCCGCTATCTGGAACAACAGGGCCTGACCTTTGTCGAACAGAATGTGCGCTACAGTTTCGGCGAACTGGACTTGGTGATGAAACAGGGCAGCCAATGGGTGTTTGTTGAGGTAAAATACCGCTCACCCAGCCGATTCGGCGGTGCTTTGCAGTCATTGAGCCAGGCCCAGATAACCCGGCTTCGCAAAGCCGCCAGCCAGTATCTGCAGCAACACAGGATCAATGCCCCCTGTCGCTTCGATCTACTGGCCATTGATGCCGGCAAGGTGCAATGGCTACAGGACGCTTTTTAGTAAGCGCTTAACCCGAAACAAATTTACACTTTAATGCCTGAACAAAGCCCCTGGCCTATGGCATGATAGCAACACTTGATAGTGAAGGACTTATCCATGTTAGAACGTATCAAAGACAGCTTCACCGAGTCGATTCAGACCAAGATTGACGCCGCAGAGGCGCTGCCTGAGTCTATCGCCAAGGCCGCAGAAATGATGGTGCAATGTCTGTTGGGTGGCAATAAGATCCTTGCCTGTGGTAACGGCGGCAGCGCCGGTGATGCCCAGCACTTTTCAGCCGAGCTGTTGAACCGCTACGAAGTGGAACGCCCACCTCTGCCGGCCATAGCTCTGACCACAGACACTTCTACCCTGACGGCCATCGCCAACGACTACAGCTACGACGAAGTGTTCTCCAAGCAGATACTGGCACTGGGTCAACCCGGTGACATACTGCTGGCCATTTCCACCAGCGGTAACTCAGGCAACGTCATTAAAGCGATGGAAGCCGCGCTGAGCCGGGATATGACCATAGTAGCGCTCACGGGTAAAGACGGCGGTGCCATGGCCGGATTGCTGAGCACCAATGATGTGGAGATCCGCGTCCCCTCCAATGTCACGGCCCGCATTCAGGAAGTGCACCTGCTGGTTATCCATTGCCTGTGCGACAACATTGACCGCACCCTGTTCCCGCAGGACGAACATCAATGAGACGTCTGCTGCCCCTGTGTCTACTGCTTACCAGTTTGACCGGCTGTGCCGGAGCCGTAATGGTGGGTGCAGTTGGCGGCGCCATGGTGGTTAACGATGAGCGTTCGCTCAAGACCCAGTTGGATGACACCAATGCCGATTTTCGTATCTCCAGTGTACTGGGAGCGGAAGATGATCTGAAGAATCAGACCAATATCACCGGGGTCAGCATGAACGGCAATGTGTTGATGATAGGTCAGGCGCCCAACTCCATGCTCAGGGACAAGGCGATTCGGCTGGTCAAAGAGCTGCAACTGGGTGGCAAGATCCACAATCAGATCCGTATCGGCAACCCAACGTCCTTCACTACCCGCAGCAACGACACCTGGATCACCACCAAGGTCAAGGGGCGGATGCTCAACGACAAGAATCTGGATGTCACCAAGATCAAGGTGATCACAGAGAATGGCGAAGTCTTTCTGCTGGGCCTGGTCGAGCGCGAGCAAGCCGATCTGGCAGTGGAAATCGCCCGCAATACCGCTGGAGTACGTAAGGTTATTAAGGTGTTCGACTACGTCACCCCTTAACGCCCTTTATATCGAGTCGAACGAGAGCCGGTCACACCGGCTCTTGTGCTTTCAGCTCGCGGGCTTTCATCAACTTGGCGATGGCGGGCAGGCACAAAGTCGGCAGCACCACCAGGGCAGCCCCTACCCAGCTCAAAGTATCCAGCCACTCATCGAACAGCAGCCAACCGAGGAAGACAATAAAGATAAGCCCGCTGTATTCGGCTACGGCAATTTCACTGGCCTTGGCCCTGCGATAGGCCAGGACACAGAACCAGTTATATGCCAGCAGGAAGGCATTGGATAACAGCGCCACTCCAAGCAGTTGCCAGCTCAGCCCGGCCAGTTGTTGCGACAGCGCCACCAGCAAGATCAGAGGCAAACTCAGCAGGTTGTAACAGAGCAAAGTCAGACTGGCAGCCTCGGTACTGGGCAGCTTGCGCAGGCTCATCTGGTTCAAGGAGAAGGTAAAGGCCGAAACCAGCACGGCAATGCCGGCCAACTCCAACTCGCTGGGCCTGAGGATCAATAAGATACCGGCAAATCCCAGCGCCGCAATCCCCCACTGCAACGGCGTGATCTGTTCTTTCAGGAATACGGCACCCAGCACCATGATCATCAAGGGCGCCGAATAGAACAGTGAACTGACAGTCGCCAAGGGCAGCGCCATCAAACCAATAATCAAAAAGAGCGCACCAACAGCTCCTGTGTTGGCACGCCAAAGGTGGATCTTAAAGTGAGAAGTCCCCGGGCGACCGGCCTTGAGCCACAGGGGCAGCAACATAAGTACCGCTGTCACCTGGCGCACCAGCAGGAAAGTCGCCGCATTGGCATCATCCGGTAACCACTTGACCGACACGTCATAAAAAGCGCTGAAGAGATTTCCTACGGTCAATAAAATCAAACCGATAGCAACGGTTCTCTGCATCTTGGTTATCCTGAAAGACTCTCAATCGGCGGCATCATATCCGGGTTAAAAACCAAACTGAAATGATGTTTTTTACGTATAAATGAATTAAATTCATACTAAATTTCCGGAAAGAATAGCCGATGCGAAAACTTCCCCCCTTGAGAGCGCTGCAGGTATTCGAGGCAGCTGCGCGCCAGAGTCACTTTTCCCGCGCCGCCGAAGAGCTGTGCATCACCCAGAGTGCCGTGTCCCACCAGGTCAGATTACTGGAGGAACACTTTGGCGAGTCCCTGTTCCAACGTCAGGGGCGCAGCCTCAAACTGTCACCCAAGGGGGAGATCCTCTACGGGGAACTGGAGCGAATATTCAACGAGCTGGCTGACCTTGGCCGTTTGTTCGGTGAACCCAATCGCGAGCTGAAACTGGCGGTTTACAGCTCTTTTGCAGTTAAATGGTTGATCCCCAGACTCAGCGACTTTCGCCGCCGTCACCCCGAGGTGCAGATCAGGCTGGAGATGGTGACTCAAGATCCCGAGCTCAGCGACAGCGTGGCCGATCTCTTTATCAGTGGTGGCCTCAAACGACGGGGTTACTGGCAGACGGTGCTGCACAAGGAGCGGCTTATTCCGGTTTGCAGCCCGCAATTACCCCCCAGAGCCGGGCAGATAACTATCCAGAGTCTGCAGCAGTATCCACTGTTGACTGTAGATGAAGGCCCGTTGGGGCTGGACTGGAACCGTTGGGCCGAGGCCAACGGTGTGACTCTGACAGCCAATCACAGGCAGCATATTTTCAGCCATGTGTTGATGGCCATAGAGGCCGCGATTGCAGGTCAAGGCATAGCACTGGCGTCAGACTTTATGGTGGAGGATGATATTGCCAGTGGCCGTTTGATTGAGGCCGAACTGCCGGATGTGCATACAGGGTTTGAGTTCACTTTTTGCTGTAAGGAGCGGCGCCTCAAAGAACCGGCCATTGCGGCCTTTGCCGATTGGCTGATGTTGATGGCAAGCCAGCCGCAACCGCAGTAACTCGAACGCAGCCACAAAAAAGCCGACCTTGTAGGTCGGCTCTCAAGATTGGCTGATTTACACCAGCAAGCCTATCTTCTCATAAACTTTCTTCACTGTGACTTCGGCGCGGGCCTGGGCCTTCTCGGCGCCCTGCTTCATCACAGACTCCAGGAAGGCTCTGTCTTCGCGGAACTCACGGAAGCGTTGTTGCAGTGGCTCCAACATTCCGACCACGGCTTCACCGGCGGCCACTTTCAAATGGCCATACATCTTGCCTTCAAACTCGGCTTCCAGTTCGGCTATGCTCTGGCCTGTCACCCCGGACATCAGGCTCAGCAGATTGGATACCCCAGGCTTGTTGTCTATGTCGAAACGCACCACAGGCGGCTCATCGCTGTCGGTCATCGCCTTTTTCAGCTTCTTCATCACCGCCTTGGGATCTTCCAGCAGGCCGATGACATTGTTGCGGTTGTCATCTGACTTGGACATCTTCTTGGTGGGATCCTGCAGCGACATCACCTTGGCACCCAGCTCAGGGATAAAAGGCTCGGGCACTGTGAAGGTGTCACCATAGGCGTTGTTGAAGCGGGTGGCGATATCCCGGGTCAATTCCAGATGCTGTTTCTGATCCTGACCGACAGGGATCTCGTTGGCCTGGTACAGCAGGATATCGGCCGCCATCAGCACAGGATAACCGAACAGGCCCACGTTGATATTGTTGGCGTGCTTTTGCGACTTGTCCTTGAACTGAGTCATGCGACTCAGCTCGCCCATCTGGGTATAACAGTTCAAAACCCACCCCAGCTGAGTGTGCTGTGGCACCTGGGACTGAATGAACACAGTGCTCTTCTTGGGATCGACACCACAGGCAAGGTACAGCGCCAATGTGTCCAGGCAAGCTTCACGCAAGGCATTGGGATCCTGGCGCACTGTGATGGCATGCAGATCCACCACGCAATAGAGGCAATCATGGCTGTCCTGCATGGCTACCCACTGACGCAGGGCACCCATGTAGTTACCTATGGTCAACTCGCCTGAGGGCTGGGCACCGCTCAATACTATGGGTTTGGGACTGCTCATGAATTTCATTACTCCGATTGCTGTGGCGGCAAATGCGCCAAAATTTGCTCAAAATGATCGCATACGGCATCTGGGCCGCAAAGCCCAATATCTTCACCGTAGTTGTAGCCATAGGTCAAGCCGATTGAGGCAATACCTGCGGCTTTTGCCGCCAGAACGTCGTTGCGGGAATCGCCCACCATCAACATCTGCTGAGGCTGCAACTGCCATTTATCCAGCAGGTGGGTCAGCGGCAAGGGATCCGGCTTCATCTTGGTGAGTGAATCGCCGCCGAGAATTTCACTGAAAAACGACTCAATACCAAAGGCCTGCAACAGAGGCACAGTAAAGCGATAAGGCTTGTTGGTGACTACCGCCAGCTTGAAACCTCGTCGCTGCAGGGTGCCAAGCACGGACTCAACCCCGGGATAGAGCTTACTGTAACGCTCGAGGCAGGCCTCATAGTGCCTCATAAATACCGGCATGGCATCGGCCATGACAGAGGCATCCGGCTCATCGCCCAGGCTCGAGGTCAGCGCCCGGCGCATCAACATCTCTGTGCCATTGCCAACCCAGCTGCGAACCTGGTCTTCAGTGCAACCACGCAGTCCCATATCGGCCAAGGTTGCCTGGGTTGCAGCGGCCAAGTCCGGCACACTGTCCACCAGAGTGCCATCCAAATCAAAGGCGATCGCACTGATACTGCTTGCGATCATAACTTACACTCCTGCCAGTTCACTGCGCATCTGGTCGATAACAGCTTTATAGTCCGGTTGGCTAAAGATGGCAGAACCGGCTACAAACATATCGGCACCGGCGGCGGCGATTTCGGCAATATTGTCCACCTTAACCCCACCGTCGACTTCCAAGCGGATATCGCGGCCACTCTCATCGATGCGGCGACGCACTTCGGCCAGTTTGTCCAGTGTCGATGGAATAAATGACTGACCACCAAACCCTGGGTTGACCGACATCAGCAAAATCACATCCAGCTTATCCATCACATAGTCCAGGTAGTGCAGTGGCGTGGCAGGGTTGAAAACCAAACCCGCCTTACAGCCATTGTCGCGGATGAGTTGCACTGTACGATCCACATGCTCGCTGGCCTCTGGATGGAAAGTGATGATAGAAGCCCCCGCCTTGGCAAAGTCAGGCACTATGCGATCGACCGGCTTCACCATCAGGTGCACATCGATATCGGCGGTAATACCATAGTCACGCAACGCCTTGCAGACCATGGGGCCTATGGTCAGGTTAGGTACATAATGGTTGTCCATCACATCGAAGTGAACCACGTCGGCCCCCGCATCCAATACGGCTTTAACATCATCACCCAGGCGGGCAAAATCGGCAGACAGAATGGAAGGAGCAATAAGATATGGGCGCATAGCATTCTCACAGGATGTTTAAGAAGTCGCCTATTTTACCCGCCAAGGCGCTCGGGCTCTATAGCCTGGCGCCCATTTCTGCCGTTGAAAAGCGCCATAAGTTGGAATAAAGTTGTTACTTGGTAAAAAGCTGTTCAATTTATCAACGGCTTTGTTATAATTGACCGATGTCACATTTGGGATTGGAACAGGATGAACCAGAAACCGCAGGTTTTCACACACAGCATCAAGTCAGCAGTCATACTCGCTGTCGCCGCTGGCGTGGTGGGAGCAACTGCCGTTGGTTTCCAAAGCCTGGGTTCTTCCAGCAATAATCTGGCCTGTAGCTGCAGCCAGGAAAATGATTACAATCCCAACCTGCCTTCCAGCCATCCCAATAATCGCTGTGCGACTCAGGAAGATGATCTGAGCTGGAAGAGTTGGCTCAGCGGCAAGAGTCGTTCGGGTCAGTTCCATTTTGTTGACTTGTTGGAGTTGCTGCACGGCCATCAACGTAAACCGGTTGATGATATGGCTCCGGCGAATTCCAATAACGGTTTCTAGATGCTTGGCCGCTACTGGCGTTACCTTTACAGTACGCTGGCAGCCTTCTTCGGCGTGCAGAGTGAGTCCAATCGCGTCAGGGACTTCAGCGCCAATTCCTCACCTCTCCCTTATATCATCACGGGCGTGTTGCTGGCCGCACTACTGGTACTAGGTCTGTTGCTGCTGGTAAATCGAGTACTCGCCTGATTACTTTGGCAAAGATGACTTTCAGTCGTTCTCGTTGTGATAGGTTTCGTCGTACAGGGCCATCAACTCGTTCACCTTGGTTCTGGTGCTGCCTTTCTGGCTGATGTTACGTTGAACCTGTATCGCTTCCATTCTCGAGCCGTGATAGAGCTCACGGGTCAACGGAATATCATGGTTGCTGATAAGCACAGGTATGCCACGCTCAATGGCGGTATGACGGGAATGCCTGGCCAGCAGTGCCTGGTCATCCAAAGAGAAGCCGGCACCGACATAAGTGGTAAAACTGGCGGTGGTCGATAAAGGTGCGTATGGCGGATCGCAATAAATCACGTCACCGCTTTTAGCCAGGGAAAACGCCTGCTCGTAGCCGATGCAGCGAAACTCGGCATTTTGTGCCTTGGCAGCAAAACCGCGGATCTCTTTCTCAGGGAAATACGGCTTCTTGTAGGAACCAAAGGGCACATTGAATGAGCCTTTACGGTTATAACGACACAGACCATTAAAGCCGTGGCGGTTGAGATAGAGAAAATAGACTGCCCGCTCGAAGGGGTCACGACTGCGATTGAATTTTTCTCTGACCAGATAGTATTGCTCTTTATCGTTCATTCGCGGTACAAACAGTTCCGCCGCCGCCCCTATGTATGCTTCCGGACGAGTCTGAATGATAGAGTAAAGATCGATCAGGTCGCGATTGATATCGCACAACAGATAGCTCGGATAATCTGTGTTGAGAAACACAGAACCGGCACCGACAAAGGGCTCAACCAACCGCTGACCCTTGGGCAAGTGCTGAGTCAGGGCATCAACCAGTTTAAATTTACCACCGGCCCACTTAAGAAAGGCTCTTTGTTTTTTCTTCATTAAAATTGATTGGTGCCCGGAAAAACGAAAGTGAGGATTGTACTCCGTTTAAGATGAAATTTCACTGTTACTTAGGCCAGCTTGTAAGCGATAGTGTTGCAGTGATTGCCATGACTTGACCAAGGGTTGAGACAGGCCCAAAGTCTGCTGCAACACTTTGCCGGCTTCGATGGCCTCTTGCTTACTGGCATATTCCCCTACCAATACCACCCACCAATCCTTGTGCTTGGCTACCCTGACATTTTCCACTTTTTTCAGCTTGGCCATAAACGCCGTCAGTGACGATTCACGTTTCAGACTCACCAACTGCAAAGTATAACCCTGTGTCGGTAGCACTCCGGCACTGGGCTCTTGTTCTAGCTCAGATTTATTCTGAACTTCTTGCGACTTGGTATCTTGAGAAGCCTTAGCGGCCTCTTTGACCTGCGGCTTTTGGGTAACCGGCGTAGTAACAGGAGCGGTTTGCACATCCAGTATTGCCTTGGCGTCACTCAGTAGCTCAGATTCTGACTCTGAGGATCGCGCTGTAACCACTTGAGTCTCTACATGCTGATCGTTTATTTGCTCCAAGACCGCCTGCGGCTCTGTTACCTGGCTTTGTACTTGTTCCAGGCGAACGTAAACGGGCGTAGTTGAGAGCGCCTCCTGATCTTGGTCAATATCGAGCCAACGTTCGGCAAATTGGCTTAAGGGACTTGTACTATGCTCCAGCACCAGGGCTGACTTGGGCAATTCAGGCAGAGGCTCGGTCGAGCGCAGCAGATACCAAGAGAGCAGCGCCAGAGAGATAAGCACGGCAAGGCTCGATGTCAGTATGGTCTTCCAAGGGAATACCCTTGGCCTCGGCGGCTCACCATTCAATGCCAGCTCCAGCAATGCCAATACCTCGGCCGGTGTGCCTTGTTGCCTCTCCAACTGCTTGACCACTATGGCCCGTGGCGTGAAAGTGTGCACTGCGCTGCGGGTCAACAGTGTCTGATACAGGCCCTCACGCTCGACGAGAGAAAGCGGCTCAAGCTTAACCGGCAACACCTGTTGTTTCTGTGCTTTGGGCAGTTGAAGCTGTAGCTGCTCGGCAAACTCCGGAGAGACAGAACAGGTCAACGTGATAGGCTCACCTCTGGCCTGCAGCTGAGTCAGCAATAAACACTCGGCCCAAAGCGCCAAGGGCATATTATCGGCATCGTCGATCAGAATGTGGATAGGCTTGCGCATCTCACCCAGATAGCGCAGCAGGGTATCGGCCAGAGGCTGCTCGTCGTCAAACAGGGGATCGGGCAGCAACTGGATCAGCAACTTGCGCCTTATTTCAGCAGCATCGGCATGTTGAGGGCAACTGACCAACGCCAGATTATGCTCATCGAGCACATTGGCCAAGGCGGTCAACAGTCGTGTCTTACCTGCTCCAGCCTGCCCCTGCAACAAAACCAGCTGCTGACCATAACAGGCCAGATGCTGCAGTCTTTGTAACAGTGCCTCTTGCGAGGGCAGGAGAAGTTCTTCGGTTGCCACCATTGTTACCCATCAAGGATCAAGTGCGGCAGATCACCTGTTCGAGTAGGGATTCCGGCACTTGAGCAAAAATACCGGCCTGACCCATGTCTGTGGGCAAAACCAGGCGAATTTGCCCTGCCAAAACTTTCTTGTCACGCCGCATGTGTTTGATAAAACTTTCAAAATCCATGGACTCTGGTGCAGTTACCGGTAAGTCGAATACCTGTAGCAGCTCAGTGATGCGACGGAGAATTGACTCGTCAATCAGTTCCATGGCTTTTGCAGTTTGTGCAGCAAGGACCGTGCCAGCGGCAACCGCTTCACCATGAAGCCAATTGCCATAGCCCATTTCGGCTTCGATGGCATGACCAAAGGTATGCCCCAGATTCAACAGAGCGCGAACCCCCTGCTCTGTCTCGTCTTCGGCAACCACTTCGGCTTTTATCTCACAGCAGCGACGTATGGCATAAGCCAGAGCCTCTGGCTGCTGCGATTTGAGTGACTCAACATTGTTTTCGAGCCACAGGAAAAAGTCAGCATCCCAAATGATGCCGTATTTGATCACCTCAGCCATGCCGGCGGCAAATTCACGCACCGGCAGAGTCTTCAGGCACAGGGTATCTATCAGCACAAGTTGTGGCTGATAAAAAGCGCCTATCATGTTCTTGCCCAGCGGATGATTGACCGCTGTTTTGCCGCCCACAGAGGAATCGACCTGAGACAGGAGCGTAGTGGGGATCTGGATAAAGTCCACGCCCCGCTGATAACAGGCCGCAGCGAAGCCGACCATGTCACCAATGACACCGCCACCGAGAGCCACCAGCACCACATCACGACCGCAGTTGTGCTCAAGCAGAGCCGTAAATACGCTTTCGAGTTGTGCCAGTGTCTTGTACTGCTCACCATCGGGCAGAATATGAGCAAAAACCTGAGCCGCAGGCAGCAGAAGGCGCTGCAAAGACTGCAGATACAGGGGAGCTACTGTGTCATTGGAGACAATGAGGACTTTTTTACCCGAGACACTCGCCGTCAGGCAATCGCTCTGGGCCAACAGACCCTGGCCAATGAAGATAGGATAACTGCGTTCACCTAAATCAACCCGGATCTGTTGCATCTTGCGTCCTAGAAGCCTAATTGTTCAATGATTTGATTGGCCACAACTTTGGCGCTTTGCTCGTCTGTCTTGACGATAACATCGGCGATTTCCTCATAGAGAGGATTACGCACGTCTGCCAGTGCTTCCAACACTTCACGAGGATTATCTACCTGCAGCAAGGGACGACGCTTGTCGCGCTGGGTACGGGCCACTTGCTTGTCGATAGTGGTTTCCAGATACACCACGATACCGCGGGCAGAGAGGAAGTTGCGGATATCTTTGCTTTGAACTGAGCCACCACCTGTGGCCAGAACTATGCCTTGTTTCTCGGTCAGATCGGAAATCACCTGAGCCTCGCGGCGACGGAAACCTTCTTCGCCTTCAACGTCAAATACCCAGGCAATGTCAGCGCCAGTGCGATTTTCAATCTCTTGATCTGAATCGTGGAATTCCAAATGCAGCATTTGTGCCAGATGACGACCTATGGTGCTTTTGCCTGCGCCCATAGGGCCTACCAGAAAAATATTACGTTTTTCAGCCATTTCTTGTACGTCTGAATCTTATGAAAAGTTTGCCGAATGTCGACTTACTATCAAATCGACGGGATTTGTTACCTTGCTCTAATGAGACTTGACCGGGGATTATCTCAGCTTAAGGACATTCAAGGCAAGTAATGCCGACTATTAAAGCCAAATTTCCCCGGGCCCAAACATCAAAGCCAGCGACTGGCACTGGCTTTGATTGAGGTTTTACAGGTTTGGAAAAAACTTAGGTTGACCCCGGCATGCCTTCAATCAGATGCTTTGAATGCCAATTGCTGTGCAAGCCACGCTCTACAAAAGAGAACGCCACGATGACCCATTCACACCTTCCCTAGATTTCTTCGGTCACTATCTTGGGCGTTACGAAGATCAGTAGCTCCTGGCGCTCATTCTTGTCCGAAGTATTGCGGAACAGGAAGCCGACCAAGGGGATATCCCCCAATACAGGAACCTTGCTGACCCGGCTGATCAGGTTCTGTTGATAGATACCACCCAAGACTATGGTTTCACCATTATCCACCAGCACTTGAGTACCTATGCGCTGGGTATCGATGGAGACAGCCTCTCCCAACGGAGTTTGTACTACCTTACCCTGCGAGTCCTGAGTAATTTCCAGATCCAGTATCACGCGGTTGTCCGGGGTGATTTGAGGTGTTACCCGCAGCGACAGTACCGCTTTCTTGAACTGTACAGTTGCCGCCCCACTGGAAGCCGATTCCACGTAAGGGATCTCGACACCCTGCTCAATATAAGCGGCTTTCTGATTCGAAGTGGTAATCCTCGGACTGGCAATGATTTCACCCTTGTTTTCCTGCTCCAGCGCACTCAATTCCAGGTCCAAGACGGTACCGTCAGCCAATTTGGCCACATGAAAAGCTATGCTGGTAGCATTGCTTGGTGCTGCCGGCAGATTCACATTGAGACGATCGCCAATTGATGGAATGGTGCCGTTGGCTATGTCCTGAGCACCTTCCAGGCTACCCGATGTGCCCTTATTGCCCTGCTGATCTGTAATTCCCCAACGGATACCCAGGTCTTCCGAAACATCATCTTTAACCGTGACCATTCGGCTTTCAATCAGCACCTGACGAATAGGCACGTCCAATACTTCAATCAACTTATGCACATTTTCCAGAATATCGGCCGTGTCTTTAACCAACAGAGTATTGGTTCTTTCGTCCACGGCAACAGTGCCACGCTTGGACAACAGGCTGGAGCCTTCTCCCTTCAGCAGGTTGGCAATATCATTGGCCTTGGCGTAATTCACCTGCAGATACTCTGAGTAAAGCGGTGCCAACTCTTCAGAAACCTTTTTCTTGTTCTTGAGTTGGTTTTCTTCACGAATGGCCAGCTCTTCCGCCGGCGCCACCATCAGGATATTACCCTCGATTCGCTTATCCAGCCCCTTGGTTTGCAGGATAAGATCCAACGCCTGATCCCAAGGGACATCGTCCAGTCTCAGGGTGATGCTGCCGTCGACAGTATCACTGGTCACCAGATTGAAATCATTGTAATCGGCGATAATCTGCAGCACGGTTCTGACGGAAATATTCTGGAAGTTAAGTGACAGAGTCTTACCTGAGTATTTCTTCTCTTCTTCCAGTTGAACTTCACGCTCGACCTTGTTCATCGCCAAGGTGAACATATTGCCATCTTGCTTGTAGTTATATTCGTAGTCACCTTTGATATCGATTAGCACCCGGGTAGTCAGCTCTTCTTTGAAGGTCTCAAAGCTCTTCACCGGAGTGGCAAAGTCCTGCACATCCATGACATATAGCATGTCAGATGGAATATCTGTGTTATACAACTTCAGCTCCAGCCTGGAGCCAACTTGCTCCACATTGGCGGCAACCGATGAATTACGCAGCTCAACCAGCAATTCTCCGCCATTGTCACCCAAGCGGCGGAAATCAATATTCTTTATGCTATTGACGAAAGGACTACTGGCCTTGCTCTGGGGATCCATGACCTCATCATTGACAGTCAAACGATAAACGTTGTCTACCGCTTTACCCTGATAAGGTTTCACTTTTTTCAGTGCCAGAACCAGTCGTAAATTATCGCCGTCCTGCATGCTGGACAGCTGCTCGACACCGGCAGTATTAATAGGGATCTGTGCTTTCTCCAGCGCCGAAATACTGTCGCTGAAGTCCAATTGGATACTGGCTGGATCGGCACTCAAATTGATTTCCGGCTCAGATATCGGCTTGTCAAACACCAACTCCAGCTCCAGTTGATGATCCACAATGGCGTGGTACTTTACATCCACCAGCTTGTTGGCAGCACCAGCGTAGGGACTGAGCCCCAGGACGAGCAGGCTGCCCAGGATAAACTGCATCCATTTGGCTGCATTCTTCGGGGTGATATTCGCGGCAGAAGATTCCATTATTCCCTCATCCTTCGCTTGTTATTCTCCGGTCAATTCCAGGCTGCTGTTGCGCTCTGTCCAACAGCCGGAACCGTCCGGTACTAATTCAATGATGTCGATATTCTGTGCTGATACTTTGGCGATGCGGCCGTGATAGAGTCCCAAATACTCGCCCACTCCCATCCGATAGACATTGCCATCGGTTGTTTCCACCAAGGCCCAAACCACGTTGTCTTCGCTCAGGGTGCCGCGCATCTTGAGGTTGTCCAGCGCATAGGTTTCGAGACGGCTCTTGCGACGCTTGAGATCCGGCTGCAGGCAATCCTTGGTGGTATCTATCACCTCTTCCGTCAGTTCCCGGGAAGGCGGCACAAAGGGACTACGCAACATATCTGCCTGATAATCAAAATGCTCAAACTGAGGCGGCTCTTTCAACGGCGGGATCCTGGCAACATGCTGAGCCTTGGTGCTGGTGACAAAGGCTTCAAGATCTGTTCTGTCACCGATACAGCCGCCAAGCATTAACGCCGCCGCGATCAGGGGGATGAGTTGTTTCATTTACCTTTCCCCTTAGCCTTCTCCGGCGGTAATTCCGTTCCCTCTTTAAATCTGTAGGTCTTGGCCAGAATTTCCATTGCCAAGGTGCCGGATGGATCGCGCTTAACCACAAAGTCATGCAGGCTGACGATCCGTGGCAGCTTGGCAACTCCGCCGACCATGTGCCCCAATTGGTGATAGTCACCGGTCACAGCCATGCGTATCGGAAACTCAATATAGAAATCCCGTTGGATCTCGGCATCCCAATCCAGACTCTGGATCTTCAGACCCGCATCTGTGGCGACATAGGTCAAGTCATCAAGCAAACCCGGCATTTCATTCTCTGATGGCAGCATCTTCAACAGTTCGGCAAATTGTGCCTCCATCTGTACCAATTGCTCCCTATACAATTTCAGGTTAGCGGCCAACAGATACTTTTGCTTGAAATCATCACGCAGTTGTTGCTCTTTCACCTGTTCAGACTGGTAAATATCTATGGCGTCTGAAACAAACAGATAATAGCCACCGACGAACACCAGAATCGCCAGCAAGCCTGCAAATACGGCCTTGACCTGAGTCGGCCAGCCGCCGATATTCTCCATGTCCAGATCATTGAACTGGCTCAAATCGAAACTCATTTGCCCGCTCCTTTCGCCATCTGTGCCGTCCCTTCAAGCCGGTTTGCTCCCTTGATACTGACTTTGAGACTGAAGCGTTGCAGCTCTCTGAGTTCTTCCTGTTGAGAGACTATCGACTGCATACTCGGATCCTGAAGCCATTCTGATGCTTTAATTTTTCGCATCATGTTGGCGACATTGTTATTGGACTCACTGCGTCCTTCGATCCAGATAAGGCTGCCTTTCTTTTCTATGCTGGAAAGATAGATACCTGGCGGAATAACCCGTACCAGCTCATCCAATACGTGGGTTGGCAAATTACGCGCCTGTTGCAGGTTAAGAATAATCTCGGTGCGACGTTCAATATCCTTTTTGCGCTGTTTTATCTTGGTGATTTCAGCTATCTGCTTGTCAAGCAAACTAATTTCTGACTGGAGATAAGCATTTCGCTGACGCTGATCCTCTGTCATCAAGTCGATAAAATTCAGTGCCAAATAAACCAATAACGCGGCGCCAATAAAAACAGCAGCCAGAATACCTATATAATCGCGCTTCTGTTTTTCCCTGGCTTCTTCACGCCATGGCAATAAGTTTATGTTCGCCATTGAGCATAACTCCTCAGTGCCAGGCCGCAGGCCACCATGTATTTACTGATATGGGGTTGCAGGGCATTTTTTACTGAATCGTCCGCATGTAAACTTCCCTGAAAGGGGTCGGCAATTATAGTGTGAACACCTAATTCATTGGTTAGAAGATTAGCCATGCCTTCTAATTTGGAAGTGCCGCCACAAAGCACCAAATGATCGACTTTATCCTTACCACTGGAAGTGCAATATATTTGCAGCGTACGTTTTATCTGTTGCAATAATTGCGTTTGAAATGGCGATAACACCTCAAACATATAATTGCGAGGTAGATCACCTTCTATCTTGGCCTTTTCCGCCTGCTCATAGGACATACCGTAAAAAGACAATATAGATTGAGTGAAGAGTTCACCACCAAATGCTTGCTCGCGGATAAAGGCTGTTTCCCCTTTTTCCACCACGGCGAAGGTGGTCATGTTGGCACCGATATCAACCAAAGCGACAACCTGATCTGCTGCGCCATCCGGAAGCTGCCCCAGGATCAATTCATGGGCACGTCCCAGAGCATAGCCTTCTACATCAACAACTTTAGGCTCAAGGTCGACACTGTCCAGCGCGTCGATTCTGGCATCAATATTTTCGGTACGGCAAGCACTAAGCAAGACATCAACCTTGCTGGGGTCTGTCTTGTTGACGCTCAGCGTTTCAAAATCAATGCTGACCTCATCAAGTGAATAGGGAATGAGGTTATCCGCTTCAATCTCAATCTGCGCCTCCATTTCAACCTCACTCAAGGAGGCGTCCATGTAGATGACTTTAGTCATTACGGCTGATCCGGATACAGCGACAGAAGCAAATTTAGTTGATTTGGGCAATTGCCTCTTCAGCTGTCTCATTGCTTCAATAACGGCTTCAGGATCGCGAATATCATGATCATTGATGGCTCCTTTTTTTACAGGAGCAGCGGCATAAGCCTGGATTTTATAACCATCGCCTGTCTTGCCCAGCAGGATCGCTTTGACCTCGTGAGAACCGATGTCAATACCCACCATTTGCGGAGCCTGACGCTTCCATAGATTCGAAAGCATAGTCCTTTGTCACTTTGTTATTGTTAGGTTTTAGATTAGCACATTTTCAAATTGTTACGCCCCTTTGTATAAAATGTTTGAGCACATTACAACGGCTAATTTTTTGACGCTGCCTTTTTGCTTCACCCTGCACAAAACGCCTTATATACTATTGTGCCCGCAGCAAGTTTTGGAATAATCTCGTGAAGTGGTTAAAACGTATACTCATAGCTCTATTCAGTCTGGCCCTTCTTGGGGTTGCAGCTATCGTTGGAGCCTACTTCTACGTCCTGCCCGAACTCCCGGATGTCGCTACACTCAAGACAGTTCAACTGCAAACGCCACTGAGGGTGTATTCCAGTGACGGCAAACTGATCTCGCAATTCGGTGAAAAACGCAGGATCCCGCTGGAGTTGGCCGATGTGCCCAAACCACTATTGCAGGCCTTCCTGGCAACCGAAGATTCACGCTTTTATGAGCATAAAGGTATCGACCCCATAGGTGTGGTGCGCGCCGCATTGGTTATGCTGGCCACCGGCGAGAAAAAACAGGGTGCCAGTACCATTACCATGCAAGTGGCCAGGAACTTCTTCCTGACTCGAGACAAGACAATTATTCGTAAAGTCAAAGAGATATTTATCTCTATCCACATAGAGCAGCTGCTAACCAAAGATGAAATTCTGGAGCTCTATGTCAACCGTATCTATCTTGGACAGCGTGCTTACGGGGTTGGCGCCGCGGCTCAAGTTTATTATGGCAAGGAAGTCAAAGACTTGACGCTTGCTGAAATGGCAGTTATCGCAGGTTTGCCAAAAGCCCCTTCAACACTCAACCCTATCACCTCCCCCAGCCGAGCTTTGACCCGTCGTAACCTGGTGCTCAACCGTATGCTGGAGGTCGGCTATATCACCCAGAGTGAATATAACGAAGCCAGTGCTCAACCTATTACCGCCAAATACCATGGCGCCGAAATCGATCTCTATGCCCCTTACATTTCAGAGATGGCCAGAGATTATATGGTGCAGAAATATGGTGAAGAGGAAGCCTATACCGGTGGTTACGATGTTTACACCAGCATAGACTCATCACTGCAGTTAAAAGCCCAGAAGGCACTGCGCAACAATGTCTACGCCTATGATGAACGCCATGGCTATCGAGGCCCAGAAGCGGTTCTATGGACAGACAAGCAGCCTGATGAGAGCGAGTTGATTGCCACCCTGAAGAAAACTATGCCCATTCAGGAGCTCAGGCCAGCCGCCGTATTGCAAGTAGAGGAACAGCAAGCACAGGTGCTGCTCGCCTCGGGAGAAAAACTCACTCTGCCTTGGGATGGCCTCAAATGGGCCCGCAAGTTTATCAATGACAAACGCCAAAGCGCACCACCGAAGAAAGCCGAACAGTTTCTGAAAGTGGGCGAGCAGATTTGGGTGCGTAACAACGGCGATATCTGGCAGTTGGCTCAGGTGCCTCAGGTTGCCAGCGCCATAGTCTCGATAGATCCCAAAGATGGTGCAATTCAGGCTCTGGTCGGTGGTTACAGCTTCAGTCAGAGCCAGTACAACCGGGTAACTCAGGCCAAACGTCAGCTGGGCTCCAACATAAAGCCTTTCTTATATGCTACGGCGCTGGAGAAAGGCTATACCCTGGCGACACTGATCAACAATGCGCCGATCAACAAGCCCGACCTCAGCCAAGGTACGGCATGGCGCCCCAAAAACTCACCCGACGTATACGGCGGCCCCACCAGGCTGCGTCTGGGACTGGCCCAGTCTATCAACGTGATGTCGGTGAGAACCCTGCGTTATGTTGGGCTGGATGCCGCCATCGACAAGCTGGTGCAGTTTGGTTTCGATGCCAAAGAGCTCAACCGCAACGAGTCTCTGGCGCTGGGTTCGCCATCTGCCACACCTTTGCAGGTGGTCACTGCCTTCTCTGCCTTTGCCAACGGGGGCTACCTGGTTGAACCTTACTTCATTAAACGGATCCAGAATGCCCAGGGCGAAATCCTTGAACAAGCTCATCCGGCTCTGGCTTGTGATGCGCCGCTTAAGCCTGAAGAGGATATGGCGGATAACGCGATAACCGATTTGACTATGCAAGAGCCGCTGCAGCCCCAGGTTCAGGAAGATCCTTTCAGCTGTGACAGCCCAAGTGCCCGTCACGCCAAGCAAGTGATCAGCGAACAGACCGCATTCCTGATCACCGATGCCCTCAAGAGTGTTATCTGGGGTGGCGGTAACTGGAGCAAGGGCACTGGCTGGAACGGTACCGCCTGGCGCGCCGCCAGAGTGGTCAAACGCCATGACATAGCCGGTAAAACGGGAACAACCAACGAATCGCGGGACACCTGGTTCAGTGGCTACAATCCCAAGCTTGCCACCACCGTCTGGGTCGGCTTCGATGACCATGGCCGTGAGCTGGGACGTACCGCCTGGAATGCCAGCGGCGCCAAAGATCAGATTTCAGGGGCCGAATCCGGTGCCAAGACCGCGGGCCCAGGCTGGAACGAGTTTATGCGCGATGCTCTGGAAGGAACGCCGGAAGAACCCAGCATTCCACCGGCTGGAATCGTTTCGGTGCGTATTGATTTGGATAGCGGCAAGCTGTCGCGTAAGACAGACTACACCAGCGACTTCGAGTACTTTATTCAGGGTACAGAACCCAAGGAATACGCCACCGGCGCCGAAGATGACAGCGACATCTTTATCGAAACACCGCCGGAAGAGCTGTTCCAGTAACTGTCTGTGTAACACCGTCTGTTAAACATTAAAAAACGCGCCGATTGGCGCGTTTTTGTTTGGCTCGAATCCGAGGGATAGCTTCTATTTGGCCTGTTTGGCAGCCAGCGCTGCCTTGACCTGCTCTACCGCGGTACCGCCGAGAATATTGCGTTTCGCCAGGCAAGAATCGATACCCAAATGCGGATAAACATCCTCCGCTATGATATCGGCATAGCTTTGTAAGATTTCAAGTGGCAAGGCTTCCAGTGGCTTACCCTCAGCAATAGCTTGCAGCACCACTTCACCCACAACGTGATGCGCCTGCCTGAAGGGCATGCCTTTACCCACCAGATAGTCCGCCAGTTCAGTGGCATTGGCGTATCCCTGTTGAGCTGCGGCCAACGCATTGGTTCGGTTAACCTTGACACCTTCAAGCACCAGAGCCGCCATTTTCAAGCACAGGCTCCAGCTGTCCATCACATCGAACAAGCCTTCCTTGTCTTCCTGCATATCCTTGTTGTAGGCGAGTGGCAGCGCCTTCATGGTGGTGAGGATCCCCATCAAGCTGCCGTATACCCTGCCCGCTTTACCGCGGATAAGCTCAAGCGCATCGGGGTTCTTCTTCTGCGGCATCAAGGAAGAACCTGAGGTGACATTGTCGGCCAGCTCGATAAAGTTGGCTTCGCCGGAATTGAAGAAGATCATATCTTCAGCCATACGACTTAAGTGCATCATGCTGATAGAGGCATCGCTGCAGAGCTCGATCACATGGTCACGATCAGACACGCTGTCCAGGCTGTTGAGGGTAGCAGAGGCAAAGCCCAGGCTGGCCGCCAGCGCCTGACGGTCGATGACATAAGCTGTACCCGCCAAGGCGCCACAACCCAGAGGGCAGGTGTTGAGGCGATTCAGTGCATCCTGCAAGCGGCTGATATCCCGCTCAAACATTTCCACATAAGCCAAAGCCCAATGGCCAAAGGTCACGGGTTGCGCCCGCTGCAGATGGGTATATCCCGGCATCACGGCATCCAACTCACGCTCGGCCAAGGCCAGCAGCCCCTGTTTGACTTCAATCAACAGACTCAGCAGGTGTGCGCCTTCCTGTTTGCACCACAGCTTGAGATCGGTCGCCACCTGGTCATTGCGCGAACGGCCGGTGTGCAGCTTCTTACCCAAGTCACCCACCTTGGCGATCAGCTGTGATTCCACAAAACTGTGAATATCTTCGGCGCCGGAAGCGATGATCTGCTCCGGCGTATCTTTAACTTCTGCGAGCAACTCAGCCAGCGCCTGAGTCAGGGTCTGGCATTCCTCCTGGGTTAACACGCCGGCCTGGGTTATCGCCTCGGCCCAGGCGACTGAGCCCTGGATATCCTGCTCCAGTAAACGGAAATCCACCGGCAGGGAATCGTTGAAGAGTTTGAAAAGTTCGCTGCTTTGGCCGCTGAATCTGCCACCCCATAAAGCCATGATAAGGTCCTCTTTCTCGGGCATAAAAACTAAGGGGCGCCGATGCGCCCCTGATATACTGACGCTTACTTGCTGTTGAGCGCGCGGATACGGCTCGCCAATGAGTAGAGGCGGATAAAGCCTTCGGCGTGTTTCTGATCGTAAACCGTGTCTTCACCGAAGGTGGCAAACGCCTCGGAATACAGGCTATTGGGAGAACGTTTCTTCACGGCAACCGCCTGGCCCTTGAAGAGCTTGATCACCACTTCGCCGTTAATGTCCTGGGCCAGTGCCTCGGATGCCGCTAACAGCGAGTTGCACAGAGGTGTAAACCAACGACCATCATAGACCAGATGTGCCATCTGAGCGGCCACCTGTTCACGCCAGTTACGGCTGGTCTTGTCGAGCACCAACTCCTCTACCGCTCTCAGAGCAGCAAACATGACAGTGCCGCCCGGTGTTTCATAACAGCCACGGGACTTCATCCCCACCAGCCGGTTTTCAGTGATATCGATACGGCCAACACCGTGAGCGGCAGCAATCTGGTTCAGCTTCATCAGCGCCGCATAGGGGCTCAGGGCTTCACCGTTGACTTCAATCACCCGGCAGTTTTCCACTTTCAGGCTGACATACTCAGGCTCATCTGGCGCATCCAGCGGATCGACTGTCATGGTCCACACCTCTTTGCTGGGCTCATTCCAGGGATCTTCCAGCTCCCCACCTTCGTGGGAGATATGCCAGGCGTTGGCGTCGCGGCTATAGATCTTGGTGGCCGAAGCCGAGGTCTTGATGTTGCGCTCGGCCAGGTAAGCCAGCAGATCTTCACGGCTCTCCATGGTCCACTCACGCCAAGGGGCAATCACTTTCAGATCCGGCGCCAGTGCGGCAAAACAGCCTTCGAAACGCACCTGATCGTTACCCTTGCCGGTACAACCATGACACAGGGCGTCGGCGCCGACCTTACGGGCCACTTCCACCTGAGCCTTGGCGATGATGGGTCTGGCCATGGAGGTGCCCAGCAGATAGGTTCCCTCGTAGATGGCACCGGTTGCTATGGTGGGATAGATGTAGTCTTTAACAAACTCTTCTTTCAAATCAACAATATGACATTCACTGGCGCCGGAAGCCAACGCCTTTTCTGTCAAACCTTCGAGTTCGGCTTCCCCTTGTCCAACATCGGCACAAAAGGCAACGATCTCACAGTTGTTATAGTTCTCTTTCAGCCAGGGAATGATGGCCGAGGTATCCAGGCCGCCGGAGTAGGCCAGGACAACTTTTTTCACATCTGTGTTTTTCTGTGCAATAGACATCTTAATTTTCCTAGATTCAACTGGCCCTTGGCCATCAGCTCAAAAGTGTTACCAGAACGGCATTCTGCGCGTGCATGCGGTTTTCTGCCTGTTGCAGGATCAGAGAACCTTTGCCATCCATCACCTCATCTGTCACTTCTACCCCTCTGTGAGCGGGTAAACAATGCATAAAATACTTCACCTTATACTGATCCATCAGCGGCTGATTGATCTGATAAGGATTAAATTTTGTTTCAATATCAGAAAGTTCTGTTTGGTCGCCCATGGAAATCCAAGTATCAGTGTAGACGGCATCCTGACCTTCCAGGGCGGCGATGTCTGAAGTCAGTATCAGGCTGCCTCCATTCTCGGCCGCCAGTTGCTGTACTTCATTGACAATCAGACCATCGGGGAAATGCCCTTCGGGGCAGATAACCGTCATGCTGGCACCCAGAATAGCAGCGCCTATCATCAATGAATGGGTCACGTTGTTGCCATCACCTACATAGGCCAATTTCACCTTGCCCAAGTCACCGAGCTGTTCTGACAGGGTCAGAAAATCCGCCAGTGCCTGACAAGGGTGGTACAAGTCCGACAGCGCATTGATCACAGGTACAGTGCCGAACTCGGCCAGGCCTTCTATGGTCTTGTGGCTGAAAGTCCGTGCCACTATGGCGTCGGCCCAGCAGGAAAGGTTACCGGCGAAATCGGCAACAGATTCGCGCTTGCCCAAAGCACCATTTTGTTGATCCAAATAAAGACAGTGACCACCCAGCTTATGGATACCGATATCGAAACTGACCCTGGTACGCAGGGAAGGTTTTTCAAACAGCATCACTACGCTCTTGCCCGCAAGCGCGTGTCGGTAGTCTGCCGGATTGGCCTTGATCTTCTTGGCCAAGTCCAACAACGCCAGCAACTGGGATTGGGTGAGTTCTTTAATGGTCAACAGGTGCTTCATACTGCCTTCTCCTATGGTTTTATTTGCGTACCCACGGCTTCGCCCTGAGCCAATGCAGCCAGTTGCGCCGCATCTCTCCAGGAAGCAACCTGTACCGGCTGCCCCATGAGTTCTGCGACTTCCAACGCCGCCTCTACTTTGACTTTCATACCTTTCTCTATCACGCCCAATTTCACCAGGTCGTCGATTTCGCTACGATTAAGACTGGCGATCAACTGCCCCTTACCGTCCAATACTCCGGAAACATCGGAGAGCAGCACCAGCTTGCCCTGCACCAGCTTGGCCAGCACTGTGGCAGCCTGATCGGCATTGACGTTAAGCAGTTGCCCTTCGCTGGATACTGCAATGGAGCTGACAATGGGCATCCAACCCTGAGACAGGACGAAATTGATATAGCTGCCGTCTTTGGGGGAAACTTCACCCACCAGCCCCAAACGTTCATCTTTAATTACCGCATCGACCAAGTTGGCATCCGCCAGACTCATGCCAACGCTGGCGACACCAGCCTTGATGGCCGCCGCCTGCAGTATCTTGTTGGACATACCGGCCAGGGCGCCGGCGATGATCGGCATCTGCTCCGGCGGGGTGACCCGCAAGCCATCGAGCTTCACCGTATCCATGCCATTGGCCTTGAGCTGTTCATCCACCAGATAACCGCCACCATGAACCAGAACCACCTTCTGTCCCTGGGCCAGCATTTTCGCCGCCGTATCCATCAGCCTGGCCATTCCCATCTCACACTGCATCAGTGCGCCGCCAACTTTCAGAACCAACACCTTGTCTTTCGTGCTCATAGTGACAACTCTCTCTAACCGTTCCGGGAATAATTAGTATTTAAAGTGAATCTTTATGCATTGCAGCGCCTGACTGGCAGCGCCCTTCATCAGGTTGTCTATGGCACTGGCCACCACCAGATAATGGTTCTGTTCATCAAACTTCCACCCCAGATGACAATTGCCTGTGTGTACCACGTCATCCACCTTGGGAAATTGGTTCTGTTTTACGCTGACAATGCTCGAGCCATGGTAGATGCTGTAAGCCTCGGCAACGTCCTCTGCCTTGGTACCCGGCTTGAGCTGCAGCGTAATGGTGGCGAGAATGCCGCGTTTGAAGTTGCCAAGGTGCGGAGTAAAAATCACTTCCTGCCCCAGTTGGCTGGCGATTTCGGGCTGATGCCTGTGACCAAGCACACCGTAGGGCGTTAAACTCACTTCACAGAAACTGGTGTGCAGCTGCGCCTTGCGCCCGGCTCCGGTCACACCGCTAACAGCATTGATAACGGGGAAAGCATCTGTCATCAGTGACTTGAGCGGCTTAAGCGCCAACAGGGATGCCGTGGGATAACAACCGGGAACCGCAATCATCTTGCTGTTGGCAATCGCCTCGGCATTCCACTCGGCCAGACCATAAACTGCCTGTGCCAATACTTCGGCTTGGTTATGCTCAAAGCCATACCACTTGGGATAATTGGCCGCGTCGCTGAAACGATAAGCACCGCTCAAATCAAATACCGCCAGCCCCTGGGCATAAAACCAGGCCGCCAATTCCAGGCTTACCGAATGTTCGGTCGCCAGCGCCACGGCGTCGGCCTGCGCCACTATCTGCTGTTTGGCCTCTGGCGTTAACGGCTGCAACACTGCAGAGATATGTTGATATACAGGATAAAGTTCAGCCAGGCTTTTGCCCTTATCCAGACTATTTTCAGAAACATACAAGCCTTGAATGCTTAACTCTGGCTCAGCTTGGATCAGGGCGGTTAACTGGGCACCTGTATATCCACTGGCCCCTATGATGGCGATATTTTTCATGGTTTCTAATTCTTCAAGCTAATCAAAAAAAGGAAGGGCACAACGAAAGCCCGTGGCTCAGCGCCTAATGACAAGTTTATCGTCGCAGGGAGTTATTGCAGTTTTTGGTCTGAATCAAGCTCAAGGTCGAACTCAACATACTTAGTCTCACTGAATTTAGTCACCATGAAAGATGACACTGGCTTTAGCTGTTTGCTAGACTAACACAGCAATTTATTTATGCAATATATATGAATAGTTATTTTTAATGTTTTGCAGGATAGTCATGAAAAAACTGCCGGAACTCACAGAAAGCTTCAGTGCGCTTATCGCCTCGCCCTCCATCAGTGCCCTGGAGCCCGAACAAGATCAATCCAATGCTGCCGTTATCGACTTGCTGGCCAACTGGTTTGCCGATTTGGGGTTGGAGTGCCGCCGCCAGCCGGTGCCCGGCAGTCGCAACAAACATAACCTGCTGGCCAACCTGGGCACTGGCCAAGGTGGCCTACTGCTGGCCGGGCACACAGACACAGTACCGTTCGATGAAGGCCGTTGGCAGCATGATCCCTTTCGGCTAACCGAAAAAGATAACCTTTGGTATGGCTTGGGAACTTGTGACATGAAGGGTTTCTTTGCCTTGATATTGGAGACCTTGAAACAACTGCCGCTGACACAAATGAAGCGACCTCTTTATATTCTCGCCAGTGCCGATGAGGAAACCACAATGAATGGGGCCAAGGCCTTTGCCGCCAACGCTGCAATCAAGCCTGAATTTGCCATCATAGGCGAACCCACCAGCCTACGGCCGGTTTATATGCATAAAGGGCACATGGCTCAAGGCATTCGAGTAACGGGCCGCAGCGGCCACTCGTCAGATCCGGCCAAGGGACTCAATGCCATAGAAGTGATGCATCTGATCATAGGCCGACTACTTAAACTCAAGCAGCATTTGAGCGAACACTATCGCGAAGATGCCTTCAGTGTGCCTTACCCAACCATGAACTTTGGCCATGTCCACGGCGGCGATGCAGCCAACCGTATCTGTGGTTGCTGTGATCTGCATCTGGATATTCGCCCGCTTCCCGGTTTGGCTTTGACCGATCTGCAACTCATGCTGCAGCAGTATTTACAGCCGGTCTGCGAACAATTCCCAGGATCAGTTTCCATCAGCGAACTCTATCCCGGCTCAGAGCCGTTTGCCGATGATAGAGACTCTCCCTGGAGCCAACTGGTCGCCAGCTTGGCGGGACAGCCACCTCAAGTGGTGAACTATGCCACCGAGGCGCCTTATATTCGGCAACTGGGGTGCCACACTCTGGTATTGGGACCCGGCAGCATAGAGCAGGCTCATCAACCGGATGAATATTTGGATACGGCGCAGATCAAACCTACAATAGATTTGCTGAAACAGCTTATTTATCATGCCTGTATAAAATAATGATCCAGCCCACAGCTGCTGGAAACAACGTAAGGCAAATACCTCAGCGTATTGACCATAGGGCACAGTGCTGGTTATTGTGCTCTACTCAAGTCCGCCCGAAACGACGACTCTTTCTCACTATTCTTTGGAGCAATCAACACGATGGCAGATATGTATGCATCCTTAAGATCCAACGTCAGTATGCTTGGGCAGATCCTCGGCGACACCATGCGATCCGATCTGGGGGAGCCATTTCTCGATAAGGTGGAGCAGATCCGTCAACTGGCCAAGAGTTCCCGTCAGGGTGATGAAAGCGCCCGTCAGCAGATGTTGGAACTGCTGACGGCCTTGCCCGATGACGAACTGGTGCCGGTCACCAAAGCCTTTAACCAATTTCTCAACCTGGCGAATATCGCCGAGCAGTTTCATACCATCAGCCGCAACTGTGATGAACTGGTGTGTGTACCGGATCCCGTGGAGCAACTGCTCGGACGCATGCTGAACGGCCCGATAGATCAGAAGCAGATGCTGTCCTGTCTGAGGGAGATGAACATAGATCTGGTACTGACGGCACACCCGACCGAGATATCCCGCCGCACCCTGATCCAGAAGTACTCATCTGTGGTCGATTGTCTGACGGCTCTGGAAAACGATCAGCTCAGCGAGCGCGAGTTTAAACAGATCAATCTGCGACTGCGGCAGCTAATTGCCCAGATTTGGCATACCAATGAGATCCGCCGCGAACGCCCGACACCGGTAGATGAAGCCCGCTGGGGTTTGGCGACTATCGAAACCTCACTGTGGCAGGCGATTCCCGACTTTTTACGCCAGCTCAACGACCAGGTAGAAGAGCGCACCGGCAGCCAACTACCAATTGATATCGCGCCGGTGCGATTCTCCAGCTGGATGGGTGGCGACCGTGATGGCAACCCCTTTGTTACCGCCAAGGTCACTCAGGAAGTATTGGATCGTAATCGCCATGCCGCCGCCAGACTCTATCTCAAAGATATCGTCTCTCTGGTTGGCGAATTGTCCATGGAAGAAGCCAACGAGGAGCTGAGCCAGTATACCAACGGCAGCTGTGAACCTTATCGTGACGTGCTCAGAGATCTGCGCCAAAAGCTGCGCAACACCATAGACTATCTCAATGCCCGCCTCGAAGGTCATCAGCCCGAAATCGACAGCCATAGCATCATCTGGCACCAGGACGACCTGAAAAAGCCGCTGCTGATGCTGTATCACAGCCTGTGCGATTGCGGCATGAGTCTGATAGCCAATGGCTTGCTGCTGGATATGTTGCGCCGCTTGGCCTGCTTCGGCATTCATATGCTGAGGTTGGATATCCGCCAGGATGCAGAGCGCCACGCCAATGCCATTGCCGAGCTTACCCGCTATCTGGGCATGGGTGACTTCAACCATTGGGATGAGACAGAAAAGCAGGCCTTCCTGCTCAGGGAACTGGCCAATCGCAGACCCTTGATCCCGGTAAACTGGCAGCCATCAGACGAGGTGGCCGAGGTACTGGCAACCTGCCGCTTGATAGCCACTCAGCCTCAACAAGCGCTGGGCTCCTATGTGATATCCATGGCCAGCCAACCATCCGACGTGCTGGCGGTACTCTTGCTGCTCAAAGAAACCGGCTGTCACTATCCCATGCGGGTAGTGCCGCTGTTTGAGACCCTGGATGACCTCAACAATGCCGCCGATTGCATCTCTGCCCTGCTCGATATCGATTGGTATCTGGGTTACACCAAAGGCATGCAGGAAGTGATGATTGGCTATTCGGATTCGGCCAAGGATGCCGGAGTCATGGCCGCGGCCTGGGCACAATATCGGGCGCAAGAACAACTAGTTGCGGTATGCAAGAAGGCTGGCGTCAAACTGACCCTATTCCACGGCCGTGGCGGTACTATCGGTCGTGGCGGCGGCCCGGCTCACCAGGCGATTCTGTCACAGCCTCCGGGCTCAGTTGACGGACGGATCCGGGTGACAGAGCAGGGAGAGATGATCCGCTTCAAGTTCGGTCTCCCTAAGTTGGCAGTGCAGTCACTGGCGCTTTACACCTCGGCGGTGATGGAAGCCACTTTGCTTCCGCCTCCCGAGCCTAAACAGGAATGGCGGCAATGCATGCAGCGACTGGCCGATGAATCTGTACTGGCCTACCGCAGCATAGTCAGGGAAGAAGCTGACTTTGTTGCCTATTTCAGAGCCGCAACGCCTGAAGTAGAGCTGGGTAAGCTGCCACTCGGCAGTCGACCGGCCAAACGCCGGGTGGATGGCGGTATCGAAAGCCTGCGCGCCATTCCCTGGATATTTGCCTGGTCACAGAACCGTTTGATGCTGCCAGCCTGGCTCGGTGCCGGTGAGGCGCTCGAAGCCGCGGCCAAACGAGGAGAGCTTTCTCTGCTACAGGAGATGGAACGTCAGTGGCCCTTCTTCAACACCCGTATCTCCATGCTGGAAATGGTGTATGCCAAGGCAGAACCCAACCTCGCCCGCTATTACGACACCTGCCTGGTGCCTGAAGACCTGCGTCATTTGGGTGAAGCTCTCAGGGAGAGACTGCAACAGGGGATCCAGGCGGTACTCGAACTGACCCGCTCTGACAGCCTGATGTCGCATACTCCCTGGAACAGGGAATCGGTGCGGCTTCGAAACCCCTATATCGACCCGCTCAACTTCCTGCAGGCCGAGTTGTTGGCCCGAAGTCGCAAGGAACAGGAAACTTCGGAACAATTGCAACTGGCGCTGATGCTGACCATAGCCGGTGTCGCAGCGGGCATGAGGAATACAGGATGAGGCTGCCCCTACTGCTGTCTCTGTGGTTGATGTTGATGTTGGGCGGCTGTGTCAGCCAATACAGCATCAGCGAAGGACAGCTGGAATCCTATCTGAATAAAGAGCTGCAACTGGATATGCAAGACACCCAGGGGCCACTGGCAACAGAGATCCAGTTGAATCGGGTAACAGTCAAATTGGGGCACAAGCCGGATACCATGGCGGTGAAAGCCACCTCGGAACTGATACTCAGAACGCCGCTGTTTCCCCTGCGTGCCAGCCTGACAACAGAGTTTGAGGCCAAGCCTTGGTATGACAACCAAACCCATGGCGTCTATCTCCGTGGTTTGGAGTTGACCTCTGTCGAGTCCAATCCCAAGGATATTCAGCGGGCTTTAAAAGGTATTGCCCCACAGTTGATGGGCTTTATCCGCAACTTCCTCGAAAGTCAGCCGGTTTATGTTCTGGACACCCAGGACAGCAACCAAGCGAGACTGGCCGATATGACCAAGAGCCTTCAGGTTAAACCAGGCAAGCTGGTGCTGGAGTTTAAATAAATCGATATTCAGAGCACAAAAAAGACGCAGCCTTGGCTGCGTCTTTTTATTTAACCTATTACTGGTTTAACCTATTGCTGCCTTTGACTATTTGGCAAATCGACCAATAGAGGAGTAGTCAACAATAACCGCCTCGCCCAGCAACTCGCGACGCAGCATGTCATAGGCTACTGCGCTGCTGAGGCTGCGAACCAGCTCTCGAGAACGTCTTGGCAGCTGAATCATCTGGCTGTAACAACCTCCTTTGGTTGCCAAGGCTATGGCGACAGTACCGACAGGCTTCTCCTCTGTGCCACCATCAGGACCGGCAATACCACTGGTGGCCAGAGCATAGTCACTATCCAGTATCTCCCTGGCCCCCATCGCCATCTCCTCAACGGTGGCAATCGACACAGCGCCATGGTCATCCAGTGTTGAAGGTTGTACCCCAAGAATACGCACCTTACTCTCATTGCTGTAGGTCACCAACCCCTGATGTAAATAGGAAGAACTGCCAGGGAAAGCCACCAATTGGCTGGTCAACATACCTCCTGTACAGGACTCGGCCAGGCTAAGACTAAGGCCGGAATTCAACAACCTATGATGGATCTCTTCCGCCAGTGTCGCGCGATTTTCGGCAACAACCGCAGTGCCCAAAACCTGTCGCACATGATTGGTTACTCGGGGCAACAGTGCAATGGCCTTATCACCGCGGGCAAACAACTTGATCTCTATATGTGGCATAGAGGAGCGATAACCTACGGTGATCCCTGCTGGCAACTCCAATGCTTCCAGCTTATCGGCCAGCGTCGATTCGCCATGGCCCAGGGTCAACAGCTTATTCAATGCGACTTTTGCATCCAGGCCGAACTCCTGTTTGATAAAGGGCAGAAACTGCTCCTGAACCATATGTTTCAGCTCAAATGGCACCCCTGGAGTGAAATAGAGCCAGGCACGATTGAGTTTGACTCTAAAGCCACAGGCCGTGCCAACCGGATTATCGACCATGACGGCAGACTCAGGCAGTAAAGCCTGTTTCAGATTACTGGCCGGCATCTCTCTGTTGTTACGGCTGAACCAGGCCTCCATCTTGGCACGCCATTCGGCGTTCTCAACCAGAGGCTCACCCTTAGCCTTGGCCATAGCTTCGGCCGAGAGATCGTCGCTGGTTGGCCCCAAACCACCATTAACCAGAATGATATCGGCATGGAGACTACGCTCCTGAAATACGGCTATCAGATCTTCGAGTCTATCCCCCACTGTGACCCTGCGCTGCACCTCAATCCCATGCTCCATCATCACATTGGCAAACCAGGCGGCATTGGTATCTACTATCTGACCGGACAACACTTCCTCTCCGGTACAAATCATCTCTAACTTCATTCAAAGATCCCTTTGGCAAAAACTGCATATACGTTAAGTAACAGCTGGATGAATAGCAAGCACGGCTTGGAAGACACAAGAAAGGGAGAAACAGGGAGAGTGGAAAACCAGCATGACACGCAGTTTAGAGAGTTGTACGCACGTTAGTTTGCAGGGGCAGAAGTCGATTTGTCGCGGGGTAAAGTTCAACGCAGTTCTGGATAAAAACGAAAAAAGCCTCATCTTTCGATGAGGCTTTCTCTTTAAGTTGGCGGAGCGGACGGGACTCGAACCCGCGACCCCCGGCGTGACAGGCCGGTATTCTAACCAACTGAACTACCGCTCCTTTAGTATCACGCCTTGGCGCACTACT